>JALWNF010000070.1 GCA_026995985.1 Campylobacteraceae bacterium | reverse complement strand
AGTCTACCTTATCAAGGGACTCAATTTTACTATAATAAAATTTAAACATTAAAGGAGAAAAGATGAAAATTACAAACTTAAGTTTAGCAGCAATTGCTGCAATGGCTTTTACAACAGGAGTGATGGCTGATGTAGATATGAAAATTGGTGGACAGGCTGTTATCTACTATCAAACAAATGATGCTGGTGATGCAGATATGTTTGATGATGGTGCTTCATCTGCAAACTTTGGTCTTCAATTAAATGCAAATGCAGATTTAGGAAATGATTTTGGTTTGGGATTACAAGGTACAGCTCTTAATACAGCTGGTTTAGAGGGTAACCTTGTTGATGGTGTTAGACAATCAGGATTAGGAAATAATGGTGACACAGCAGTAAATGCATCTGACTATTTTGCAGTTACCAAAGCATATTTAACAAAGAAAGTTGCTAACACAACATTAAAATTAGGTCGTCAAGAGCTTCCAAAAAGCCTCTCTCCATTTGCTTTTTCTGAAAATTGGAATGTATTTAAAAACACATTTGATGCTATTGTTGCAGTTAATACAGATATACCAGATACAACTTTAGTTGGAGCTTATGTTTCTAAAGCAAATAGTAGTAGTGGAAATATCGGTACCTTTAATTATATTAATAGTGCAACAGATTCAGCTGGTCAACATAAAGGTGTATATATGTTAACTGCACAAAATAAATCTTTAGCTGGTTTAACACCAACACTCTCTTATTATCAACTTACTAGTTTAGCTAAAGCGTATTGGGTAGATGTTCAAGCAGATATGACTAAATTAGCAGATGTTCCAGTAACTGTTGCTCTTCAAGGTGGACAAACTAAAGTAAATAGTGGAGATGCTAAAAAAGCAGCTGGTATTAAAGTTTCAGGAAAAGCTGGTCCTGCAAATGTAAGTTTAGCATATACTAAAACAGGTAGTCAAGGTGCAGTAGCAATTCACAATGTTGGTACAGGTGTTAAAACTCCACTCTATACACAAATGGTTGCTAACCAAAATGATATTAAGAGTGGTGCAGAGGCGACTGTTCTTAAAGTTGTAGCTCCTGTTGGTCCTGGAAAAGTTATTGCTCAATATGGTATGATGAAAGATAATGTAAATGATGATTCTGATGTTCAAGAACTTGATTTAATCTACAAATTTAAAGCACTTGGTACTAATGTATTTGCTGGATTAATCTCTAGTAAAGCAGATGATAATGTATACAATGGTGATGACACAAGAAATATTATCCGTCTATGGACAAGATATAACTTTTAATCTATAAAAGTTTATTTACTTCTTTCCACCTCACAAGAGGTGGAAGCTTTTTTTAAATTTCAAAAGGGGTCAGACGCTGAATTGACCCCTTCAATTTAATTTGCCTGTTGTTCAGCCTCATAAGCATTCATCTGCATACGCACTTCATTTATCTGTTCAGGAGTTACATTATCATCACTAGACCATACAATTTCAATATCTCCATCATACTCTTTACCAATCAACTCTATTTTATCAGCATACTCAAAAACATCAAGACAAATAATCCTATTCTCTGTGTCTTCATCTTTCATGGTATCGATAAGCTCTATATACCAGCGACCTATTGGATTACTTCTAATAACAGACTCTATAATAACAGCCATTAGACACCTCCATAGAAATCTTTTTTCTTAAGGTCACCATTGTAGACAACATCTTTTACATCAACATCCTCTTTAGTTAAGATTTCGGGAACGGGGTCAGTTTCGTTTAGCTCTTTAATAGCTTCATCTAACTCCTCTTGATAGGTCATCATCATATCTGCTGTAATAACATTTGGAAGTTGTTGAATTTTTACAAGTTTTTTTATCTCCTCTTCAACACCATCGCCTTCAATAGTTACAATAATCTTTCCCTTATCTTTATCACTAAAGTGATAATCTACGTAGTCTGCATTTTGAAAATACTCCACTAACTCCTCAATATGTTTAGGTAGTGCTTGGACTACAATACTTGATATATTCATTTTAAACTCCTATTTATTAATTCCATAGAGGTAGCACTCGCTTACAAAGCAATTTCATGGAGTAAATAGAGGTGAGTGCTACTTCTATGAGTTAATTAAGATTCCATAACATAATAGTAGTGTCATCACTTGCTGAAATGATTTTATCTTCATCTTGGAAAATAATGACATTGAGTGTACTCTTTTGACCTTTAAGTATAGCTATTTTTGATTTGGTTGATGTATTATATATAGAGATATTGTTCTGTTCGTCCATAGCAAAAGCTACTTTTGAGGCACTTGGACTAAGTGCAGTAGAGTAGATTAGAAAATCTCCTGCTATGTAGCTTCCCTTTCCTGTTGCTACATCATAAATAGAGCCTCTTCTATCTTGTCCTGCTCCACTAATAACTCCATTTTTAAAGTCAACTCTATAGACATTGTCTACATTTTGCCCTTTAAGCTCTTTTAGAACTTTACCTGTTTGCACATCTACAACACTCAAAATACCACTTTCACAAGAGAATACAGCTTGAGTTTTATCTCTATTTAGTGCAAAGTCTGAAAATTTAGACTCACTAAGTTGAACTCTATATCTCTCTTTTTTATTTTTTAAATTTAAAAGAGATACCTCATTGCTTAGGTAACCTAGTAATATATGCTCCTTGTCTATAAATCTAGCTTTAATAAGAGCCTTTTTATCTTTAGCAGAGAGTATCTGTGTAAGGTTTGTATCGTAAATATATAGGTCAGAGTAGCCATTTTTACCACTATCACTAAGGAGTAGGTATCTCTCACCTATCTTATCTGTACTCATAACTCTAGCAGGTATCTCATCACCCATAAAATCTTTTATATTCGGGATTGCTATATTTTTAATATTACTGTTATTTTTATCAATATCTTTTATTTCTATGTGACCCATATCGGTAGCAACAACTAGAAAATTCTCTCTTAATACCATATCTCTAACTGTACCATTTATCTCTATGGAGTCTATAGGTTTTAGAGTTGGTGTTGCATATAAAAATATATTGAGAATGAGAAAAAAAAGAGTAGCTTTCATGATAAAATATCCTCAATTTGGTTTAGTATTAAATCCTCTAACTCTTGTGTTGAGAGTGAGCTTTTTAGTGCATAGAGGTCAATCTCACTTGCTAAAAAGTTTTCAAAAGATGGGTTGTCATTTAGTTTTACTATAAGCTCTTCTATCTTCTCTTGACCTAATACCTCTTGTAGCAGTTCTGAAATATAGACAATAAAGTTGTACTCATCAACATCAAACTCAAACTCTTCAGAGTCATAATCCTCATAGTTCTCATCAACATTAAGAAGGTGTCTTAACTCTAGCTCTTTATCTTCTAGCTTATTAAATAGTTTTGGGTATTTTTCATATAATTTCATAATCTATTCTCCTCCTCTTTTATGGTGTTTTTGGGGGAAACACCCTATGATAATATCTCCTCTTGAGGTATTACTCTATAGCTAATGGCTTTTGTAGGGCAACGAGAGATGCAAAAACCACATGCTGTGCACATCTCATTGTCAATGACAGGCTTAAACATACCATTAAATAAAATAGCATCATCTATGCAAGGCTCTTTACATGCATTGCAGATAACCCCATGATGAGCAACACAAGCTTCAAGTGAGATTTTAAAAATAGCATTTAGATACAACTCACTACTCTCTTCCTCCTCTAACTGTAACACACCTTTTTCGCAAACAATAGCACACTCATCACAAAAGGTACAACCATTTTTAGTAAAGCTAAGAGTAGGGGTCTTTGTCTCTTGGTCAATAAATATAATCTGCTCATCACAAGAAGTTACACAAGCGTGACTCTCACAGCTTGGACACTCACTCTGAAAAATAGATTCACCTCTCCCATAAGGGGGTCGTATCAGAAAAGAGGTTTGACTCTCTTCTGATTGACGCAAAGGTTTTGCAATAGATTTAAAAAAACCTCTTCTGCTTACCACTACTCTACACCATCATTCATCATATCAACAAGGTTAGAGTGTGTCTTAAATTCATCTGTAAGACCATCTGGTTTAAAGGTATTTCCTACAGCTGTATCTACATTGGCTTGAGGAGCATGACATTGTGAACAGTTAAATCTACCTTGGTAGAGGTGGTTTAGTTTTTTTGCTTTTGCTAGTTTAATATCACCAACATTTCCAATATCTCCTTTTAGTCCAACCTTTTTACCCTCTTTAACTAACTCACCATCTTTTAGAACAGTTTCTGGTCTATAGTTAGTAAAGTGAGATGGAGGAATTGGAGTTGCACCTACACCTTTAGCAACATCTGGCATGTGACAACCTAGACATTGGTTATTGTCTTTTGTAATAGGGAGTAGTCCATCAACAGAGTGAGGAATCATTGGAGGAGCATTTACATAGGCTCTCTCAAATTTAGGTGCAGCACCTGGAGCAGGTCTGTCAAATTTACCATTATTTGGTTTTACATCTTCATTAAATAGTGAAGTCTTTCTTAGACCTAAAACAGTCTCATCGACCTCTTTTTTGTTTCCTAAATCCTCTTTTTCAAGTCTTGCTTTGTCTGCTACTTTTGCATTAATATCAACTACTTTAGCTTCAGCTTTTGCAGGAGCTTTTGTTTTAGCAGGAGCTTTAGCATCACCACCTTTAATTGAACTAGCAATAGCATCAATATCTGCATCACTAAGTGAAGCTACTTGTCCCTTCATAAGCCCCTTCATAGCACCACCATAAGAGCCATCTTTGTACCCTTTAAGTGCTTTTACAATCTCCTCCTTTGACATATCTTTTACAACTTTTGATTTGCCCATAGCAGACTTTTCAAAGTTTGCTCCATGACACCCTGTACATGCAGCTGTACTTACACCATATAGTGCAGAGGCAGCCAATAGTGAACTTAGAGTCATTACCTTAATAGCTTTTATCATCTTTTCTCCTTTAACTATTTTTCTTTAAATTTCTAATACTAAAACCTAAAGCATCATCACCACAGACATCAATACAGCGACCACAGTTGGTACACTCTTTATCTGTTACTGAGATGCTCTCTTTGTTAATCATGTGTAGAACTTGATTTTCAGGGCATACAACTTTACACTCCATACATGCAGTACACGCATCATGGTCATGTTTAACTCTAATTAAGCTCTTTTGACCAATAAGTGAGTATGCTGCACCCAAAGGGCAGAGGTGACCACACCAACCATTTCTAACCCCAAAGAGGTCAAAAAGGAAGATAGCAACCACCACAGCAATACCTGTACCAAAACCAAAGATAATACCTCTTTGCATAATGGTAATAGGGCTTACAGCTTCAAAAGCAGCAACTCCTACAATAGCAGATACAATAAGACCCAATACCATAATCCAATAGCGTGTTCTACGCTTTAAGAAACGGTAGTTGACCTCCTCTTTGTCTAGTTTTAGTTTGCGTCTAAGCCAATTTGCCAGGTCGGTTACCATATTGATAGGGCATACCCAACTACAAAAGGCTCTTCCACCAACTATCATATAGAAAAGTGTAATAAGCAATGCACCCACAAGTACGTCTGCTCCAAGTATAAAACCTGCACTAAGAACTTGTAAGGTAGTATAAGGGTCAGCTAATGGAATAAGACCAAAAAGTTTGGAAGAACCAAATGTTCCCTCTAAAATGTGCCAACCGTAAGCATTGGCAGCAAAATATAGAAACATTAAGATAATCTGTGTTGCTCGTCTAAGGAGTAGATATTTAATATTTTTCATTAGTACTCTATCTCCCTATTTAAGTAATCGGTTGGTGTTTGGTCACTTCTTTCATTGTGAGTCTCTATCTCATCAATTTTTCTGTTACCCACTCTTTGTTGGTCTTTTTTATCCCAACCCTTTACATAATGGTCTCCTGCTTTTCCCATAGCATATTCTCTAGGAAGCACAAAAATAGCAGGTTTTTCAGTAATACACGCCTTTTCACAAAGCCCACAACCTGTACAGATATCGGAGTGTACTACAGGAAGTAAAAATGCGTGTTTTCCTGTACGGTCATTCTTTTGATACTCTAGTGTAATTGCCTCATCTAGCAGAGGACAAGCCCTATAACAAGCATCACACTGTAGTCCCCAAAAGGCTACACATGACTCTTTGTGTACTACTGCTAGACCCATCTTTGCTCTGTTAATATCAAGCTCCTCTTTCTCATTTAGAAGACTCTTCATATCTAAAGCACCAGATGGACAGACAGGTACACAAGGAATATCATCACACATATAGCAAGGAACATCTGTTGGTATAAAGTAGGGTGTACCAATTAGTTTATGCTCACCACCTTTTGCCATTTTTAGTGTTCCTTCTCTTTGTGTTCCATCTCTGTTTTTGTTACTTTCACGATTTCTACACGCTTCAGCACAAAGCCCACACTTAATACAAGCTTTTAGAAAATCTTTCTCTTTTAATGCACCAGGTGGTCTAAGTACCAAAGGTGAAGCTTTTACCTCATCGCAATATCCACTCCACAACAATCCACCAAGAGCTGTAAGACCTACGCTTTGAAGAGTCGTTGCCATAAACTTTCGTCTATTGTTGTTGGAGCTTTTCATAGATTATGCCTTAGTGATTTTTACAGCACACTTCTTGTAGTCTGTCTGTTTAGACATTGGACAAGTCGCATCAAGTGTTACTTTATTAATAAATACTTTCTCATCAAACCAAGGCACAAATACTAACCCTTGAGGTGGTCTGTTACGTCCACGTGTCTCAACTCTAGCTTTTACCTTACCACGACGAGACTCTATCCATACAAGCTCACCACGTTTAACACCTTTAGCTTTTGCATCTTTAGGGTTCATATAACATAATGCTTCTGGAACAGCACGGAAGAGCTCTGGTACTCTCATAGTCATTGTTCCTGAGTGCCAGTGTTCAAGTACACGACCTGTACATAACCAAGTATCGTAGTTTTCATCTGGCATTTCTGGTGGATCCATATATGGTCTTGCAAAAATTTTTGCCTTATTTGGTAGAGCAAATTTTCCAAGTTTTTTATCTGGGCCAGTTAGTGTTCCTTGAAGAATATTTTTAGCCAATGGACCATAGAATGCATGAGTCGACTTACTTCCACTCTTTTTAACAGCTTTGGCAGCATAAGGGTCATACTTAACGTTAAATCTCCACTGTGTCTCTTTTCCATCAACAACAGGCCACTTAAGTCCTCTTACTTTATGGTAAACTTCAAATGGTGCTAAGTCGTGTCCATGCCCTCTACCAAATGAAGCATACTCTTCAAATAGGTACTCATGAACCATAAATCCACAACCTTTAAATACTTTTCCATCTCCACCTTTAACGTTTCTGCTATCACCAATACATTCAGAGTTATCAAAGCCTTTTTGTGGGAACTTATCAAGGTCTATTTTATACTCTTTACCTTTATTTTCATAAAGAATCTCATACATAGTAGTATCTTCTTTATATCCCATCTTTTTAGCATCTTCGATTACATTTGGAAGTTTTTTACCATTTCTAAGTGTATATTCACCCCATAGGTCTTTAACAGTAAAGCGTTTAGAGAACTCCATCCACTGCCATGTATCACTCATCGCTTCACCTACAGGCAATACTTGTTGTCTCCAGTGTTGTGTACGTCTCTCTGCATTTCCATAAGCACCCCATTTTTCATAAATCATAGCACTTGGAAGAACAAGGTCAGAAACCATAGCAGAGATTCCAGGGTAACCATCTGAAGTGACAATGAAGTTATCCATATTGCGTGCTGCTTTAATCCAATGTTTTGCATTGGCACTATCTTGGTAAGCATTACATACATTGACCCATGCAAATTTAACAACACCATCTTCTATATCTCTGTGAATTTTCATAATATGTTGGTTACCTACAGGGTTAAGTGTACCTGCTGGAACTCCCCATACTTTTTCTACTTTTGCTCTATGTTTAGGGTTTTTAACCATCATATCAGCAGGAAGTCTATGACAGAATGTACCAACCTCTCTTGCTGTACCACAAGCACTAGGTTGACCTGTTAGAGAGAATGCACCATTACCAGGAAGAGCTTGTTTGTTAAGTAGGAAGTGAACATTATATGAAAGAGTATTTACCCAAGTTCCACGTGTATGTTGATTCATACCCATTGTCCAGAAGCTAACAACTTTTCTATCTTTTTCAATGTAGAGGTCTGCTAACATCTTAAGCTTTTTCTTAAAGCTATCAAGAGACTCATTTGGGTCACCCTTTGCAATCTTTGCAACATAGTCAAGTGTAAATGGCTCTAAAGATTTTTTATACTCCTCAAAAGAGATTTTCCAGTGCTTAAGTGTACCAGCTGTATTTTTCATGGTATCACCCTCTTTGTACCCATAAGGCTTAAGTGCAGGTGCCTCTTTAGCAGATACCTTTTTGCTCATCTCTTTAGAGATTGTCTCCATCTCTTTAGCTGAGTATTTACCCTCTTTAAGAGACTTTTCACCTGCTCTTCTCATACCATAGCCAATATTAACAGGTCCAGCTGTAAATACAATATTCTCTTTTACAAAGTCCCAATCGATAGCCTCTGGGTGGTTATATACAATCTCATGAGCAATATAGTTCCAGATTGCAAGGTCAGTATTTGGAGAGAAGATAATATTGAAGTCACCAAGGTCACAAGTTCTATGTGTATATGTTTGAATATTTACAACTTTTACTCTATCTGGGTTAGAGAGTTTTCTATCTGTTACACGAGACCAAAGAATTGGGTGCATCTCTGCCATGTTTGAGCCCCAAGTTACAATGGTATCTGTAATCTCAATGTCATCATAACACCCACTTGGTTCATCAATACCAAATGTTTGGTAGAAACCAACAACAGCACTTGCCATACAGTGACGAGCATTTGGGTCAATAGCGTTTGAGCGGAATCCACCCTTCATCATCTTTTGAGCTGCATACCCCTCCATAATAGTATATTGTCCAGATGCAAATACTGCTACACCCTCTGGCCCTGACTCTTTTAGTGCCTTTTTAGCATGTTTTTCCATCTCATCAAAAGCTCTTTTCCAAGAGACAGGTTTAAATTTTCCTTTTTTATCAAACTCACCTTTGTCATTCATACGAAGAAGAGGAGTTTTTAGTCGGTCTGCTCCATACATAATTTTTGCATTAAAGTACCCTTTAATACAGTTAAGCCCACGATTAACAGGTGCTGCTGGGTCACCTTTTACTGCAACAATTCGCCCCTCTTTTGTTGCAAGCATAATACCACATCCTGTACCACAAAATCGACAAGCTGCCTTGTCCCAACGCCATCCTGCTTCAGCCTCTTTAGCTTTTGCTTGAGCCTCTTGGGGAATGGAAATTCCCACAGCCGAAGCAGCTGCCACAGCAGCCGAGCTCTTTAAAAAATCTCTTCTGTTTAATGACATTTTTTCTCCTATTTAATGAATTATAAGTTAGTGCTAGTAACTATATCACTTTTTGGAGAGTGGTTTATTGATACAGGTCAATAATATTATTCCTTTTTATAATAATTATATTATAAGTTTATCTAATCTTTACTTTTTTCTAAAACTTCTAACTCTTTTTTCCCCTCTTTTACCTGTTTTGCAAACATTGTTAGAAGAATATCAGTAGGTTGAACAAAAGTTTGAATAAAAAATGCTGTTGGGCTACTCTCATCAATACTTGATTTATCTACTAATTTTTCAATAAAATCATCAAAACTATGTCCTGCCATAACGGCACAAGCATGAATCATCATAGCATCTTTTAAATCGTTATCTTCAATGGTGTGGTAGAGAACTAAGAAAATCTCTTTTGCTCCTTTTTTATCATTTTCACTATAGCGTTGAATACCATGTTCATATATAGCTCTTGCTGTTGCTAACTCCTCTGGGTCAGTTATACTAAAGCCTTTGTGTCGTGTAAGATTTTCAGCTAGTACATCAAAAGCAGTGTTTACAATGAATGTAAAGATATCATTTATCTCATCTTCAGATGCTCCTAGTGCCATTTTTGTACCTAAGAGCATATAGCCTTTATGAATACTCTTTTGAGAGTACATCTCATCTTCTATCTGTTTTAGATTTGCTAAAAAATTCTCATCTTTTTTTAGTGCTTCTATATCTATGTTTTGTTGTTGCATATTTTTCCTTTTATTTTTAAATAATTTGTGAAGAGCTACTCGTTTCCAGTCTCCTGAGAGTATGCAAAAACTTAGGAATCATCAGCTTTAGCCACACCAAATAAGAGCTAAAATAGCCTAAAAATCAAAACTTGATTTTGTTTAGGGTTAAAACCTCCATTTCCTAGGTTCTTTCTCTGTATCAGATGGTGGACGCGATATGGGTTACAAAGCCCTCTTAATCCGTTTCAAAGCCTCTCTTGTCTTCTCCTCTTCGTAAACTAAAGCTAATCGAACAAACCCTTTGCCTTGCTCTTCTCTACCTAAAAATGAACCAGGCATAACTTTTAGGTTATACTCTTTGTAGAGTCTAGTTGTAAACTCTATATCATCTTTAACCTCTAGCCATATATAGAATGTAGCTAGTGGAGGCTTAATCTCTAAAATATCTTCGGCAATTTTAAAGTTTTTAATATATTTTTCTCTAAAAATATCCACATGTTTTTGGTCTGCCCATGCAACTGCTGATGCATATTGTAGAGGAAGAGGTATAGCACACCCTACATAGGTTCGGTAGGTCATATAACTTTTTAAAATCTTTGCATCACCAGCTATGAACCCTGAACGCAATCCAGGGGCAGAAGAGCGTTTAGAGATAGAGTTAATAACTAAAATATTTTTAAAGTTACTATTTCCAACCTCAATACTTGCATTTAGTAGTGATGGTATAGGTTTATCTAAATAGAGGTCAATATAGCACTCATCATTTAAAAGTACAAAATTATACAATTGTGACAATTTTACCCACTTTTTAAGCTCCTCCATTAGCATTACCGAAGAGGTTGGGTTGTTTGGTGTATTTAAAACTACTAAGTTGCAACGACTTAGCTCTTTTTCATCTATAGTTGGTTGAAAGTGATTCTCTTTTGTAAGGTTCAAATATATAACCTCTGAGTTAGATGCTTTAGATGCACCTTCATAGATTTGATAAAAGGGGTTAGGGTAAGCCATAACAGAGTTATCTATCTCATGAAGTAAAAATTGAGGAAAATTAAAAAGAACCTCTCTCGTTCCTAAAGTTGGAATAATTTGTTCATTGGTTAGTGTTAGATTAAACCTATTGTTTAAATACTTTAATATGGCTTTACGTAAAATAGTCTCCCCAGAGCTTTTTGGGTACTTGTTAAGTAGATTAACGCTCTCTTGTAGTTTCTCTAAAATAAACTGAGGTGTTTCAAACTGTGGTTCTCCTATAGTTAAGCTAAGTGGTTTATAGTTATTATTGGGTGTAATATCTTCTAAAAGTCTATTAAGCTTTTCAAAAGGGTATGCTTCAAAGTTCATAGTAGTGTTATACCTAAAATTTTTACGAGGATTATAACAAAATAAAATTTAGGTGAGGGTAAGTAGTTATCTGTTGTCAAGTAAAAACTTGACATTAAAAAATATTAAACTATTTGTCTTTATCACAACTAATAGTCTTAGCTACCTTAAGCTCAATATAGTTATCATCTAGCATTTTTGCAGGTTTTAGATTTTTACAATCAACTTTATCACATGGTTCTGTTTTTGCCATAGGTATATCGACAATTAGCTCTCCTTCTGCCTCTTCTAAGTTGTCAAAATCACAAGCTTTTCCCTGTTTAAGCTTTGAGTTATTTGAGTCTGATGTAGAAGAAGATTCAGAACCAAGTTTTACTACAGGTACAATTTCAATCTCATCTTTGTCTTTTTTCTGCTTACTAATAGGTAGATTGGAACCTGCAAAAGAACTACTTGTCCATGTTAATAGTACAAAAAGACTAGCAACAAGATATTTTGACATGATAGACTTCATAATTTTTCCTTTGTATCTTAAGTTTAAAATTTAATATTATAAAACAGTCTCACTTAAAATTAATTATATTTAAGAGAATTAAATATAAAATTAATTAAAAAGTGCTAAAGTAAATAATATTTTTAACATAATCATATTACACTATTAATAATTAAATATAGGAGAGAATAATAATGAAAAAAATCGCACTACTAGCTTACATTCCTGTACTCTTAATGTCAGGTGAATTAAAAGATGCTTTAATAGAAGCAAAGAAAACGCATAAACCTTTAATGGTTTACGTTAAATCAGATTCTTGTGCTTATTGTAAAAAGATGCAGACAAAAACATTAAGTGATAAGAGTGTTAAAAAAAATATGGAAGGTTTTATTTTTGTAAAGACAGATAAGAGTTCAGAAGATGCAAAAAAATATCTTCCTAAGACACGATATACTCCAACTACCTATTTTATTTCACCAAAATTTAAGGTCGTTAATACAGTCAAAGGTTTTTTAAATAAAGATGATTTTAATTTATGGATAAATGACTCTAAATCAAAACTAGGAATGTCTACATCTAAAACTGAGACACCTTCTCATATCTCCTCTACTAAGAGTGAAATATGGTTTTACGATATTGCATCTGCTGAGGATTATGCTAAACAAATTGGAAAGAATGTTATGGTATATGTTGAAAATAAACGTTCAAAGTGGTCTAAAAGAATGAGAACAGAGACACTTTCAGATAAGAAGGTAAAAGATGCTTTAGAGAACTTTGTATGGGTTAAGCTACAAAAAGGGAGTGCTGAGGCAAATGCTTATGGATTAACTCCAAAATTAGCACCAACAGTCTACTTTAGAAAAGCAGATGGAACACCACTAGCAACAGCTAAAGGTTTCTTTGATGTTAAAGACTTTTTAAAGTGGGTTAATTATGCAAAGAGTAAACTATAAGACTCCTTAAATAGCGACTTTTTCGTCGCTAATTTAAAAATTTTATTTTGGAAAGATTGCCTATTTTTAGGCTTCCCTACGGGTTTTACGAGCTTTCCCATATGCTTAGACAGATTTTTTTAGTGAAACTCCGCAACAAAGTGAGGACAATTAACTAGTTAGTCCTGCAAAAAACTGCCATTGCCTATGCAGTGCTTTGCACTCTCTTTGAGAAAAACCTCATAAAATTGTGGATATGGTATTCCATCAAACTCAGGTTAATAGGGTTTATATTCCTGTATCACAAGCAGAAATATCTCCACTTCTTATACCTCTTGTAAACCACTCAACTCTTTGAGCAGATGAGCCATGAGTAAATGCATCTGGGACTACATACCCTTGTGCCTGTTTTTGTAGAGTATCATCACCAATGGCTGATGCAGCATTTAGAGCCTCTTCAATATCACCCTTTTCTAAACTACCAAATAGTTTCTCTTCATAGTGAGCCCAAACACCAGCATAGCAGTCAGCTTGTAGTTCAACACGAACTTGTAGTCTATTTGCCCCTGCTTGACCACGAGCTTGTTGTTTCATACGTTGAACTTTAGAGAGAGTACCTTGCATATTTTGAACATGGTGTCCAATTTCATGTGCTAAAACATATGCTTCTGCAAAATCTCCACCTGCATGGTGTTTTCTCTTTAGCTCTTCAAAAAATCCTAAGTCAAGGTATACCTTTTGGTCATTTGGACAGTAAAAAGGACCCATCTGTGCAGATGCATGACCACAACCACTTCTAGTTGAACCACGATAGATAACAAGAGTAGGCTCTTTATATGTTGCTCCATGTTCTCTAAATATTTTTCCCCAAACCTTTTCTGTATCTCCTAAAACAGTAGAGATAAATCGTTTCTCTCTCTCATCAGCCTCTTTATTGATAGGAGCAGAAGAGCCTCCCCCCATAATAGAGCCAAGAGGATTATAGCCAGAGAAGTAGGCTACTGCACCTACTGCAAGGATTGCCCAACCAAATTTTGTTCTTAGTAGAGGTTTAATAATTGGCCATAGAAACATAATTGTTCCCATTGAGGGCATACCACGCATTTCTCCACCACTACTTTGATTTCGTCTATCTTCTACATTGCGACTCTCGTCTCTATCTTCCCATCTCATTTTAATTAATGCTCCTAAAAATTATTTTAGCAAATTATATCACAAGTAAAATTTGACTACAATATTGAAACTTATTAACATTAGTTAACACAGAGGAGTCATGAGTGTCATTAGCATTAGCAAGAAAGTATCGTCCAGTAACTTTTGATGATTTAATTGGTCAAGAGGCAGTTGCTCAGACCCTCTCTCTGGCATTAGAGAGTAGCCGACTCTCTCATGCCTATCTCTTTTCTGGTCTTAGAGGTTCAGGTAAAACCTCTACAGCTCGTATCTTTGCTAAAGCACTTCTTTGTGAAAAGGGAACGACTTCTCACCCTTGTGGAGTCTGTGAACACTGTGTAATGGCACAAGAGTCAAGGCATATGGATATTGTAGAGATGGACGCTGCTTCTAATCGTAAAATAGATGATATAAGAGAGCTAATAGAGCATACAAAATATAAACCCTCTATAGCACGATATAAAATATTTATTATAGATGAGGTTCATATGTTGACTAAAGAGGCGTTTAATGCACTTCTTAAGACATTAGAAGAGCCACCACCATATGTTAAATTTATTTTAGCAACAACAGACCCTCTAAAGCTTCCTGCAACTATTTTGAGTCGTACTCAACACTTTAGATTTAGAAATATTCCTCAATCAGTTATTGCCAAACATCTAGCACATATCTTAAACCTAGAGGGGGTTGAGTATGAGCCAAGAGCATTAGAGATTATTGCCCGTTGTGGTGCTGGGTCGGTACGCGACTCTTTAACTCTTTTAGACCAAGCGATTGTCTACTCAAAAAACTTTGTTAGCGTATCAACTGTTACCAATATGTTGGGCATTATTGAGCCTTCCGCATTAGAAGAGTTGATTAACCATGTTTTAGAGCGTAATGAGAGTGAGATTTTAGCTTTTATCAATTCGGCTGTAGAGTTTGAAGCAGAGATGGTTATAGATGAGTTGATGCTCCATTTAAAAGAGATACTCCTTAGTGGTTCACAGCAGATTGCACCAATGATTATAGAGCGTTTCTTTAGAGTCTTAGCAGAGTCAAAGTCACTACTAAATATGGGGGCAGATGGGCAGTTTGTTCTTTCATTAACCCTATTTAAGATGATGGAGGCGTTGCAGATTAAAGATATTGATGGAATGATTCATACTTTAGAGCAGGAGCTTTTAGAGGTACAAGTCTCAACCACCAACTCTGTAGCAAAGGTAGAGAAAGATGTTGTAAAAGAAGTACTTAAAGTAGAAAAAGCAGAAGATGAACCCATCTCTGAAGCAATTGTTGAAGAGCCAACTACCACCGAGCCAATTGTCGAAAAAACTCTTGATAGAGGTGCTAAACTATTTGAAGCACTTATAGAGAAGATGTATGATAGAAACTATGAGCTTGGTGAGTGTTTTAAATATAGTATTAAGTATATATCTTTTGAGAATAATATTCTAGTATGGGAGTCTTCAGCAACACCTCAGCAAAAGAGTCTGCTAAAGAACAACTGGATGACCATTCGTACATTTGTTCATGAGATTTTTGGTTATGAGACCAAAATTAAAAATCTTTCAAAGAAGTTACCCTCCCAAGTAAAGGTTGAATCTTCAACATTAGAATCTAATGCCATTGAGTTAGCGAGGCTAAAGCCATCGGTTCATTATATGCAATCTTCATCTTTGGAATCGGAGTGTTTACACTCAAACAACTCTATAGAAGAACCCATCTCTATGATAGAAGATGAGGTATTAAATCAGCCAGTTGTTAAGCAAGAAGAGGAGATGCCTATGAAAAGTTCATGTGTTGCTCCTGATAATGGTGGAGTAGAGTCAGCAAAAGAGAAAGATAAAAGAACCATCTTAGATGAACCGATGGTTGCTAAAGCGTTGGAGCTATTTGCTCCTAAGAAAGTAAGAGTTAAACGGAAAAGTTAATTTTTTAAAAGCTATTTTAGTTATAATAAAGAATAAATAAAGGATAACAATGGTTGATATAGAAACAATTAAACTTGAAATTTTAAAACGCCTAGAACCATTAAATTTAAATCAAGTTATTTTATTTGGAAGTTATGCCTATGGAACACCTCATAGAGATAGTGATATTGACCTATATGTAGTTACCAATGATGACTATATACCTCAAAATTTTGAGGAGAGAATGAATCTAAAGCTAACTATTTCTAAAGCAGTTAAAGATTTACAAAAAATTATTCCTATTGATATTATTACTCATACAAAAAAGATGCATGAAAAATTTGTAGAGATAAATAGCTCTTTTAGTAGAGAAATTTTACAAAATGGAGTCAAAATATATGGCTAATTTTCAAGCCAAAGAGTGGTTAAAGTCTGCCTATAGCGACTTACGAAGTATTCATTACATAATTAATGATGCATTCTTAACTCACATGGTTGCATTTCATTCTCAACAAGCCATAGAAAAGGCATTAAAAGCTATTTTAGAAAATGAAGAGAATCGAATACCAAAAGTTCACAAACTACAGAATCTAATAAGCCGAGTAAGTATAGATATTGAATTTGATGAAAGTATTATTGAAATTTTAGACGAACTCTACATAGAGTCTAGATACCCTGGCGATTTTGGTTTATTGCCACAAGGTTAATATATTGGATGTAACTATAGATGACCTTATATAGAGATATTAAAGTATAAAAATAATATTTTTAGGATAGAAAATGACACAAGAAGCAAGAGTAGAAAAGTTTGAACAGGAGTTACTACCAAAGGTAAAAGATGCCTTTATAGAGGTGATGAACTATATAGAAGAGAAAAAGTTACCATCAGCCTATGCTGTCTGTTTGAGTAGTTATGTTGAGAACTTTGTAACAGGTAAAGCCCTAAAGTGGAAAGAGCATTGTGAGGAGTATGGTGTAGAGATGGATTTTGCCGAGTTAAAAGAGGCACTAGAGAAGATAGAGAGCCTAGATGAACACCTTAAAGAGTTTGTATAACCAATGCTTTTAGCAGATATAGGAAACAGTAGAGTACACATCTACAATGGTGATGAGGTTGTCCATCTCTCTCATCAAGAGGCAATCGAGCAGTATGGTAACCAAGAGTTAAAATACATTACCGTAAAACATCAACTCAAAGAGCAGTTAAAGAGCCTAGAGAAGTGGGAAAATATCTCTGAGCTTATGCAACTAGAGGGGCAGTACTCAACTATGGGAATTGACCGTAAAGCTTTATGTCTATCTCATAAAAGTGGCATATTTGTAAGTGCAGGTTCTGCTATTACTGTTGATGTGGTAGAGAAGGGTAGATACCTTGGTGGTTTCTTGCTTCCAGGGTTAAGGGCTTATATAGATGCTTATGCCTCTATATCTCCTGCTCTAAAAACAGAACTAAATCCACAAGTATCTTTAAATGAGTTAGCTAAAACAACTCAAGATGCAATAAGTTTTGGTATAATCGCCTCCATAAAAACACTAATAGAGAAATATCAAGCCAACAGACAACTCTATATAACAGGTGGTGATGGCAAGTTGATAAGTCAATTTTTTCCCAATGCCATTTTTGATGAGACGCTTATTTTTCAGGGTATGAGAAATGCGATAAGAAAGGAAAGAATTAATGTCTAACGCCCTAGACCTTTACGCCAAAGTAGAAGACCTCTTAGGAGTCAATGAGGTAACTCCTATTTTAAATGAGTATTACTATGAAGCCTTAGAGAAGATAGAGTTTAAAACTCTACTAGATGTAGGTTGTGGTTCAGGTAATTTTTTAGCACAACTCTCTAAGCTCTACCCAAATGTTCAAGCAAAGGGTATTGACCTTAGCAATATTATGGTTGAGATGACAAAGAAAAAAGGGCTAAATGCAGAGTGTATAGACCTATGTAAAGTTAAAGAGAAGTATGATGTTATTACTGCTATTTTTGATATGGTAAACTACTTAGACCCAAAAGGTATTAAACGCTTTTTTCGTTGTGTAGAGGAGCGACTTGAAAAGGGTGGACACTTTATCTTTGACATAAATACACTCTATGCTTTTAAAGTCATAGCTGCTGGTTCATACATAAAAGATGACAATGACCGTTTTGTTACTATAGACTCAGACTATGTTGAGGAGGATGGTGAGTATTTTATGGACTTTACTCTTTTTGAAAAGGTTGGAGAGTATTTTAAGAAGTCACAAGACTCCATTACTCAATACTTCTACACCGTATCAGAGATTCAGAAGCTAACTAAGATGAAGTTGGTCTCTAAGACAGCAATTTCAATCTATAGTCATGAGTCTGAGAAGTATTTTTTGGTTTTTAAAAAGTTATGACAACCTATCCCTAAAATCTTCATACCCAAACTCTCTAACCACCTCCACAGAGCCATCTAGCCTTTTAATAGCAATACTAGGTAGAGCAATACCATTAAAAGTAGTTGCCTTTACCATAGTGTAGTGCATTTGGTCTTCAAAAACAATCTTGTCACCAATCTGTAGAGGTTTATCAAAAGAGTAATCCCCCATAATATCACCTGCTAAACAGGTGTTTCCTGCTACTCTATAGGTATAAGCCTTCTCTTCTACCTCTCCAGCTCCTCTAATGTCAGCACGATAGGGCATAATGATAGTATCAGGCATATGAGCCTCTGCTGATGTATCTAAGATAGCAATCTTTATGCCATTGTCTACAATGTCTAGTACAGAGGCTACAAGTGTTCCTGTCTGCCACCCTACAGCCTCCCCAGGTTCTAGGTAGAGTTGTAGGTTTGGGTATTTGGCTTGAAACTTCTTAAGAAGCTCAATAAGTTTTTCTATGTTGTAACCTTTTTTGGTAATGTGGTGACCTCCACCAAAGTTAACCCACTTTAGTTTAGGTAAAAACTCTTTAAACTTCTCCTCAAAAGCCTCTAAGACCTTTTCTAGTGCAAAGCTATCTTGTTCACAAAGAGCATGGAAGTGAAGCCCCTCTATACTCTTTCCAATTTCACTTTTAAGTAATCTATCAAAATTAATAACAGTTATTCCTAATCTTGAATAGAGACCACAAGGGTTATAGAGTTCTACAGGAGCTTCCGAATACTCAGGATTGACACGAATACCCAAAGAGAGGTTAGGGTTAAAGCTCTTTGCCAAAGCTCCAAAACGCTCAAATTGAGAAGAGGAGTTAAAGACTAAATGGTTAGAGATAGTTGCTATTGGCTCTATCTCCTCCTCTTTAAAAGCAGGGCTGTAGGTGTGTAGCTCTTTTTTAAATTTTTCATGAGACAACTTAGCCTCATTAAGTCCAGAGGCACAACAGCCATCTAGGTACTTTGAGACAAGCTCAAAACTTTGCCAAAGTGCGTAACCCTTTAGTGCTAAGAGTATCTTTACTCCTGTTTGCTCTTTTATATGGGCTAGGGTTTTTAGGTTTTTTTCTAATAGCTTCTCTTCTAGTAGCCAATATGGGGTTTTCATTTAAGATAGTCCTATTTATTGTTTTTTTATTGTATGGTGGTGTAGGGGCAACCTCCGTGTTCGCCCTCTATTCAATATGGTAAAAAATTCAAAATATTTTTTATAAAAATTAGAACAAATACGATAATATGGGGCAAACACGGAGGTTGCCCCTACAATTTTATGTATTAAAAAAATGGATTTGGTTTTGACGGTGCGTTGGGAAAAGCACCTTACTATTACGAAACTGTAACGACTTTGTCTATATTGTCAAATATAGCTTTAACTCTCTCTTGCCAAAGCTCTCCAAACTCTTTTTTCTCTTCACTAGAGGCAACTCCTTGCATAAGTTTACCCATAAGCTCTTGCATTTTTGGGTTACCACCAATACTACTTGAGTCATAGTTTACTGTTACACTTTTACCTGTGTCTAGTCGTTTAAACTCCATTTGAGCAGGAATATCTGCACCAAACTCCATAAGGTTGTTTCTTGCAAATTTACCATTTAGTCCTTTAAAGCCTGAATGCTCTGTTGCTCCTGTAATCTGTGTAACTACATTAGCAATAACACCTGCAACACCCTCTAGTGGGTCACTTTTAAAACGTACATAGATATTACCTCTAATTGGAGTCTCATCTTGGTATAGTGCCTCTAGGGCTTTTAGTGTACTAATGTAAGCACCAGAGACAGTAGGGCAGGAGTGACCTGCTGATTTTACAATATCTAAGTAGCTAAACTCTACTATTCCATCTTCAAAAGTTCCTAAAAAATCAGAGAGTGGGTCTTTTAGTTTAATTGTTGGAGTGTTATCGAAAAAATTTGGGTATTTCATTGTTATCCTTTATGGTTCTATAATTTTAATGACATCAGCAGCATGATTAAAAATCTTCTCCACACGCTGTTGCCAAAGTACTTCAAACTCTATCTCTTCACCAGAAGTCGCCTCACCACTAAGAACTTTGCTCATAAGCATATCTTGTTTTGGGTCAATTGGAATAGAGCTTAAATCATATTTTGCAATAACCTCTTTTTGGTTATCGAGTCTTTTATATCGTATATCACCTTCAAACTTCTCATTAAACTTTAGTTTTTCAATACGACTAAATTTCCCCTCTACACCTCTAAACCCGAGTTGTAGAGTTGCTCCTGTAATATGACTAGTAACATCTGCCATAACAGAGGTGATATCATCAGTAAGGTCTTTGTTAAAGCTTACTTCAATCTCTCCTCTAACAGGAAGTTTATCTTTGTATAGTGCTTTTAAAGCTCTAAGTGTCATAAGGTAAGCCCCTGTTACATCAGGACAAGAGTGACCTGCATTTTTAGTAATCTCCAAGTAGTTAAACTCTACAACTCCATCTTGAAAAGTTCCTAAAAATTTTTGTAGTGGGTCTTGAAGCTTAATAGTGGGGCGTGTTTTAAAAAAGGTTGGGTAGTTAAGTATCATTCTATTTCCTTAATAGAAGTAAATTTGGCGATTATAGTTTAAAATATGGTTTAAATTCTTGATTTAGGTCAAGATTAAAATAGTAAATCTAATCTCAATAGTTAATAATTTTTGATATTATATCGGAATTAAATTAGCTATTACTCAATAAGGATAAAATGAATAACACTTTAATAAAATCACCATTAAATTACATTGGTGGTAAATATAGACTATTAAATCAGATTTTACCACTATTTCCAAATAAGATAGATACTTTTATAGATTTATTTGCTGGTGGGTGTAATGTTGGCATAAATATTAATGCCAATAGAGTTATTTTTAACGACAACTTGACCTATTTAATAGATTTATTTGTCATTTTAAAAGAGAGAGATATAGATACTATTTTAGAGCATATAGAGAACAGAATAGTTGAGTTTTCTCTATCTCAAATAAACGAAGAGGGGTATAAAAACTTTAGAGAATATTATAA
>JALWNF010000069.1 GCA_026995985.1 Campylobacteraceae bacterium | reverse complement strand
TCTGCTCTTCTACTCCATCACCTACAATTAACAACTCAATATCTCTATTTAACTCCTTTAGAGTATCAATGAGGCTATAGAGCCGTTTTTCAGGAGAGAGTCTACCTACTGTTATGAGGTACTTTTTGTCTTTTTGGAAGGTAAAGTTCTCTACTCTCTCTTGAGAGAGTTGCTCAATCTTCTCTATATCGTGAGGATTGTTTATGACACAGTAGTTATTGACATAAGGGAAGTTTTTTAAAAACTCCTCTCTCATCTTTTGTGAAATAAAGATAACCTTGTTGGCATATCTATATAGAAATTTTATAAGGTAAAAGTTAACTCTTTTTGCAAAACCTCCATCTTTTAGATTCCCAATATTGGTAACCTCAACTACTTGAACTTGATGTTTTGCTCCAAAGAGCTTAGCTAACAGATTGGTAAAGTTTGCTCGATAGATATGGCTCTGTATTAGTGGAGTTCCATTTTTTTTAATATATCTTTTAAGTCTAAGTGCTAAAAGTGGTAAGTAGAGAAATTTCTTTATGTTGCTATCATATTTGCTAAGGCTAGATAGATAAGTTACATTTACCTCTTTTGGAATTTTGTAGACACTATCTTTTTCAATACAGAGTAGATTTACATCTATCTTCTGCTTTACTAACTCAGTAGCCACAATGGCTAAAATACGCTCTGCTCCACCAGAGGTTAATGAGTTTATAAATAGGGTGACTTCTCTTTTCATTACGGCTCCTTGCTAAAATTCTATTATATATTATTTTATGTTAATTATTATTCTAAAGAGGCTATAGTGTTATTATTAGCTAAGATATGTTCACCCTTCTGTTTCTCCTCTTTTACAATAGATTTAAGTACTATGCCTATGTTAGTTATGCCTCTCTCTCTTGCTATATTCTCTAGCTCTACTAGAGTTGATTTTTTTGAAATCCCCTCTTGTATTATGACAAGATTCATTGTTGCTAGTTTCATTATGGCTAGTGTCTCGATAGCATTGTCATAAGAGGCAGTATCGACAATAATATAGTCATATCTTGCCTTCAAAAAATCAAAAAGCTTATGGAGTCTATTTGAGAGGAGTAGCTCATAAGGGTTTGGTGGTACAGGACCAGCAGGAACAATATCTAAATTGTTATAGTCAGTAGTGTATATAATATTTCCAATATTATCACGTTGGCTGAGATAAGTACTCACTCCTGCATATTGAGGTGCGATTCCAAAGTGTGCATGTAGAGTTGGATTTTTTAGGTTTAAATCAACTATAATGGTCTTAAAGTTTGCATTTTGAAATGCTCCTGCAAGGCTAACAACTGTTGTTGTTTTGCCTTCAGCTTCTATTTTAGAGGTAACAATAATAACATTTCCCTCCTCTTCATGTTTAAATACATGTAGATTTGTAGCTAGTTTATGATACGCCTCTTTGAGTTGGGTTGTTGCAAATAGAGCATTTTTATAGAATGGAATAACCCCATATATAGGGAGCCTACTCATAAGTTGAACCTCTTTTTGGGTAGTAACTTTATCAATCAATAAAGCACGAATCAATGAGATAAATATAGCAAGTAGAAAACCAACTATAGCAGATGCGATAAGGAGCATTAGTCGTTTTGGTTTAACAGGAATATCCGATGTATAGGCTTGGTCAACTACCTCATAATCAGGTTCTACTGCAACTCTAATCAATTCATTCTCTGACTTCTTCTCAAGTAGGTAAGTATACATCTTTGAGTTGACTTCATAATCTCTCTTTAAAGAGATTAGTTTATTCTCTTTTTGAGGGAGATTTTTGAGAATCTTCTCATATTTCTCTTTCTGTTTTTCTAGACTAATACGTTTTGTTGTGAGAGTAGATTTAAGATTTTTTATATTTAAAAGAATTTTAGATTTTATACGTTTAATCTTTTTTCTTATACTGATTAATTTTGGGTATCTATCTGTATATTCAGTTTTTAAATCTTCCTCTTGGGCTTGTAATCTCTCTAGTGTATCTATAAGTTTAATAGTTGCTTGGTCATTAAACTCTAAAAGAGTAGGTCCAATAGCATCAAGGTTTCTATTGTTTAATACAAAAGTAAGAAGATTTTTAGCAAGTTTCTCTTTTAATGTTAACTCAGATAGTTCTAAGTCTATATCACTAAGTTTACTAAAAGAGTCTTTGAGTTGTATATTTGGTTCAATACTGTTATACTCTTTATAGTTCTCTAGCTCCTCTTCAGATTTTTCTAGTTTTTTCTTTAGAGATTCTATTTGCATATTTAAAAAGCTTAAAATTTTTTGATTTATATCTCCCTTCTTCTTAAGACTATCTTCTATATAGATTTTTATTAGGCTATTTACATATCTATTTGCACGGTTAGGTATTGTATCTTGAAAAGAGATTTGAACTAAATTGGCATCTGGGTCGAGTTGAGTAACTTTAAGTCGCTTTTTTATAATTTTTTCATAAATCTGGCGAGGAGTACCATTAAAAACAATTTGAATCTCTTCTGAAAAAGGTATTTTTTTTATTACTTTTCCTGAAAAATAAGGAGTTTTAATATATTTATTAAATGGATACTCCTTAGACTCTCCAAGCTCGTTGGTATATAGAGTAAAGCTACTATTTTTGGGTATAAGTTTAATTTTATGATATAAAATTTTAGAGAGTTTATCGTCGATTTTAATAGATATAGGAGTATTTTCATATAACTCAATACTCTTATAGTTCTTTTTTTGAAAATATTGTATAGAAAAATCAACCTCTTTTAAAACTCTACTATTTAGATTAAATGTCTGAAGAGCTAGTATCTCTTGTTTTATACCAACTGTATTGGTAGTATTAATGCTATCACGTAAAACATCAGTTGTTTTAAGTCTGTTCTTATTGATTTTAATTTTAATAATAGCTTTTGACTCATAAGTTGAGGGAATAAAATATAGATAACTATATGTTGATAAAATAGTTACTATTACAATAAATAGAATAGACCACTTATAAGGAAGAATTGTTTTATATAATTCAACAATGTAACTTTCATGGTTTGGTATTTTTTTATTAGTTGTTTTTATCATATATTAGCACCATTTTAGTTTTAAAAATAAATATTAACAATTTTTAACTTTTATAAAGCTTTAATTTATATATTATAGTTTTATTTATAAGATTAAGCTTACAATAATATAAAATTTATATTTTAATCTTATAAAATACAAATTTAAACAGTTTTAAATGTTAAAATATATTAAAAATTTAAAAGGGAAATAGTATGTCTAATCAAGATAGTATATTCTATAAAGACCCAGACTTTTATAGTGCTTATGATTATGTAGAGCAAGAGGAGAGTGGTATACAAAAAGTATTATTTCTCTTCTTAATTATAGTAGGTATAATTTTTGTAATATATTATGCTTTTAGCTATCTCTCAAGTAGAGATATAGACCTTAAAAAGTTTAATTTTTTTAATCTCTCAAAGCAAAGTGAACCTTTTATTCATGAATCTAAAAAAGAGGTTAAGGTTACTTCAAATAGTAAGATAGAAGAGGAGAAAATAAAGTTAAAAAAGAAGGAGCTAGAGCTTATTGTTAGAAAAGTTATAGAAGATATTTACAAAGAAAAACTATTAAATAGACAAAAAGTAGCTAATACTAATATAGTTAAACATACTAAAAAAGTTTCACATAAACAAGAGAAGAAGCCCTATTTAGTAGAAGAGTATTTAGAAGCCATTAAAAGAGAACTTGAGAAGAATTAGAACTTTAAAGATAAAGCTACTAAAAAATTATGTAGCTAAGCAAACTCTTATGTTATTAAGTATAAAAGTAGATAACTTATAAAAATAACAAGGAGTCTTTATGACAAAAGAAAATGTCTTAGAAGCACTAAAGAGTGTAACCTATCCAGGGTTTACAAAAGATATTGTAACCTTTGGTTTTGTAAAAGATGTCGTAATAGATGGAGATAAAGTATCTCTAACTGTTGATATTACATCCTCTGCTGATGAGGTAAAGTCCCAAATCCAAAAAGATGTAACAGTCGAATTGGAAAAGCTTGGTTTTGCAGATATTAATCTAAATATCAAGGCACCACAACCCCCAAAACAGATGAGCAACTCTGTCTCAGGTAAAAATATTGCTCCACATATTAAGAACTTTGTAATGATAAGTTCAGGAAAGGGTGGAGTCGGTAAGTCAACCACCTCTGTGAATGTTGCAATTGCAATGGCAATGCAGGGCAAAAAAGTGGGTCTTTTAGATGCAGATATTTATGGACCAAATATTCCTAGAATGATGGGGCTTGAGGGTGTAAAACCAGAGATTCAAGGAAACAAGGTTCTACCTCTAAAAGCCTATGGTGTAGAGATGATGTCAATGGGTTCTCTTATGGAAGAGGGTCAGTCACTCATCTGGAGAGGCTCAATGATTATGAAAGCCATTGAGCAATTCTTACGTGACATCTTATGGTCAGAGTTAGATGTATTGGTTATTGATATGCCTCCTGGAACAGGTGATGCACAGCTTTCACTTGCACAGTCAGTTCCTGTTACTGCTGGTGTTGTAGTAACCACTCCACAACAAGTAAGTCTTGATGACTCAAAGAGAAGTTTAGATATGTTTAAAAAGCTTCATATTCCTATTGCTGGTGTAGTTGAGAATATGAGTGGATTTATCTGTCCAAATTGTGATACAGAGTCAGACATTTTTGGTATGGGAACAAGCAAAGAGGTAGCAAGTGCATACAATGCTGAACTTCTTGCTCAAATACCTATTGAACCTGCTATTCGTGTAGGTGGAGACACAGGTCAACCTGTTACATTCCATCAGCCAGATTCAGAGACAGCAAAACGCTACCATAAAGCAGCCTCTAACCTTTTAGCATTTATTGACAAAGTAAACGCAGAGGGAGGAGCTAATAACCAAGCAATTCAACCTACAACACCTCCTGGTGTATCTGCTTGTAGTATGAAGTAGTTATAATTATGAGGCAAGTTTTCTTGCTTCATTTCTTTCCTTTAATGGGGTCAGACGTTGAATATACACTTCTATAAGTGGATATTCAACGTCTGACCCCATTTGAGAATTTATTAACCCCCCTATATAAAACTTTTAGATAAAATACCCACAAAAAAGGTCTACTATGACATATTCAGAAAAACTTAAAAACTTTCTAACTCAAGAGATTATTCCTGACTTAGAAGAGGCAATAGATGAGATATTTGCTTTTATAGAGAAGTCTAAAATGGCTTCTATTGCAGACAAAGAGGAGCTTAAAGAGCTTCAAGAGATGCACTCTGAGTGTAAAGATATTGTTTCAGAGATTGAATCGGGTGAGATGAGTGAAGAGGAAGCAGAGGATATTTTAAATGAGTTAGTTGATATAAAGAGTGTTGAACAAGAGTAATGCAAAAAGCTCTCTTTCTTGACCGTGATGGTGTTATTAATATTGACCATGGTTATGTCTCAAAAGTAGAAGATTTTCAGTTTACAGAGGGAATCTTTGAGCTACTTAGACTCTTTTTAGATAGAGGGTATCTACTCTTTATTGTTACTAACCAATCTGGAATTGGTCGGAACTATTATACTAAAGATGATTTTTTAACTCTAACCTCTTATATGTTAGATGAGTTTAAAAAGAGAGAGATTGAAATAACCTCTATAGAGTACTGTCCTCACGCTCCAGAAGAGAGATGTAGTTGTCGTAAACCTGCAACAGGTATGATTGATAATATTCTTGATAAATATAAGATAGATTTAGATAACTCATGGCTTATTGGAGACAAACAGAGTGACATAGATTTGGCTCATAATGCAAAGATTGCTCACACTATTGCTATAGGGGAGAGAAAAATTGAAAATGCTACTTATGCTTTTAGGAC
>JALWNF010000068.1 GCA_026995985.1 Campylobacteraceae bacterium | reverse complement strand
CAATCTGCTCAGACTCTTTTTTATCAAGGCCATAAGCAAGTGCTGCTGAAGTTGGCTCATTGATAATTCTTAAAACATTAAGACCTGCAATTGTTCCTGCCTCTTTAGTTGCCTTTCTTTGAGAGTCATTAAAGTAAGCAGGTACTGTAATAACTGCATCAGTTACTGTCTCACCAAGATAAGCCTCTGCATCCTCTTTTAGTTTCATAAGAATTTTAGATGAAATCTCTTGTGGAGTATATGTCTTTCCTAAAACCTCAATAGCACATGCACCATTTCTATCTATAATATGGTATGGGAGTCTCTCTTTTGCCTCTTTAGCATGTTCTTCATCACACATTAATCCCATAATTCTTTTAATAGAGTAGATTGTCTTCTCTGGGTTTGTTACTGCTTGTCTCTTTGCTGATTCACCAACTAAAACTTCACCTTTATCTGTAAATGCTACAATAGAAGGAGTTGTATTTTTCCCCTCTTTATTTGCAATAATCTTTGCTTCACCATTTTCATAAACAGCCATTGCTGAGTTTGTTGTTCCTAAGTCAATTCCTAATACTTTACTCATATATATTCCTTTTCTCGTCTATTTTTTATATTTGCGTTATTATAGTTTATTTTTAAATTTAGAAATGCTACTTTAGGTGCATTTCTAAAAAATATTAATTATTTTGCTGTTGAAACCATCGCAGGGCGTAAAAGTCTATCTTTTATTGTATAGCCTTTTTGTAAAACCTCTACTATCTCTCCTGAGTTTTTATCTTCACTATCTACTTGCATAATAGCTTGATGAACATCTGGGTTAAACTCACCATCACACTCTACAACTTTGATTCCATTTTTTTCTAAAACTTTTATAAGTTGTGTATAGGTTAAGTCCAATCCCTCTTTAATCTTATCTAATACTTCAGAACTCTCTTCACTCTCTACTGCTTCAATAGTTGCTAAAGCACTCTCAAAAGAGTCTACAACTGATAATATATCATTTGCAAAGCTCTCATTAGCATACGATACAGCTGTATCTTTATCTCTAACTAAACGCTTTTTAGCATTTTCAAAATCTGCATGAGTTCTCAAGTATTTATCTTCCCATTGAGCAACTAGCTCTTTTAATTGTGTTAACTCATCAGTAGTATTCTCTTCTTCCTTTTCCTCTTCACTACCCTCTGTTTCCTCTTCAGTCTCTGGAGTTTCTACTTCGGGTTCAGTCTCTACTTTAGAATTTTCATTCTCTTTATCTTTACTCATAATAGATACTACTCCTTATTTTATTTTAGAATCTCCAAATAATATATATGAAGATTTGCATGAATTATACAGCATTGAGTCTATCTTGTCAAGGTTTAGTTTATATTTTTTTATAAAAAAAGTTTAGTACAATAGACTAAACTTTCTATTTTAGATATAAAAATAGTATATAAAGAGTATAATAACTTAATTTAGTATTTGTATGTATGAAGAGTATAGAGAAAAACGATATAAGAAAACTCTTATATCGCAAAAAGGAGATAAAGATTAGTTTCTAATACCTAAATCGGCTTTAATAGCACTCCATCTATTATAATCAACTTTCTTCAAATATCTCATTAATCTTCTTCTTTGACCAACAAGCTTAAGAAGACCTAATCTTGAAGAGTGATCTTTTTTATTTTTTTTAAGATGTTCTGTTAAATACTTAATTCTCTCTGTAATTAACGCAACTTGAATCTCTGTAGAACCTGTATCGTTCTCACCTCTTGCATACTTAGCAATAATCTCTTGCTTTTTCGCCTTATCTAAAGCCATTAATGACCTCCTGATTGGTAATTCTATTTTCATTATATAAAATGAAGTGACATTTTAGCACCATAGTTTTAAAGTGAGATAAATTGTTATACAGATTTTTAAATCTAAACTTAATATAAATTAGAGTAAAATAGTCTTAATTAGATTGAATATATTATAAGGAATAAAATGTTACTTACTCGTGCTAGTGAATATGCTCTACTTGCTCTTGATATTATTAGAAACTCAGAAAAACCTAAAGGGGCTGAACAGCTCTCTAATGAACTAAGTATACCCAAAAGCTTTTTAGCAAAAATTCTTCAAGGACTTGCAAAAGAGGGTATATTAGAGTCAAAAAAAGGTGCACATGGTGGTTTTGTACTTGTAAAAGATAGCTCTGAAATCTCTATTGCTTCAGTTGTTATAGCAGCAGAAGGGAGAACCCCAGCTGTCTTTGACTGTAGCCAATATAGTTCCACTTGCCCTAATGGTAGTATAGGTGGGTGTACAATTTCACCATTTTTAGTTACTTTTCAAAGTAAAATAGATACATTTCTACATAAACTTACTTTAGAGGATATTTTTAAATAATATGAATATTTACCACCTTTCCCACATTGATCTTGATGGCTATGGCTGTCAATACCTAGTTAATAGATGCTTTAATGAACAACTTAACTATAAAGTAAACTTCTACAATGCTAACTATGGTCCTGAAATAAAAGCAAGACTTGAAGAGATTATTTCAGAGATTAAACGTGAAAAGTTTTTAGGAAAAGAGAAAGAGCATACTATCTTAATTACAGACCTAAATCTAACAACCAAAGAGGCAAATTGGCTAGAGGCAGAAGCTACAGAGGTTGGAGCCAAAATTCAACTACTTGACCACCATATATCTGGAGAGAAAACTGCCCAAAAATATATCTGGTATATGCTTGATATTTCAAGTTCTGCTACACTTATGACTTATAAATGGCTAAAGAGACATTATAGTTTTGATGAAAAAGGAGAGTATACACAGATTGTAAAAGCTATTAATGCTATTGATATTTGGTTAAGCCATGATGAACTCTTTGAGTTTGGAAAAGTTGGTTTAGGCATGATTTCTGGAGCAAAAGAGATAAACCGTACTCTATTTCCAAATGAAGATAGAGCTTTAAAGCTATCTCTTATAGATGCTATGAAAGAGCATCTTGGCAAGAAGAATGCTCATATTATTTTAGATAATAATCTACATCAGATTAAAAAGAACTTTTTTAAACAAAAAGAAGCAGATAACACAAAAGACAATCTAGTAGCACTCTATGTAACCAAACTCCTAAGCCAAGAGAAACAACGCCTAACTATTGACTACCGTGGTCATAAAGGTCTTTTAGGCTACTCTTTAGGAAATACCTCTATTTTAGGCAATACATTTTTAGTAGAAAATCCAGAATATGACTTCTACATGGATCTAAACAATAGAGGAAATTTTTCATTGCGTTCAAACAATAAATTAGATGTTGCTAAAATGGCTGAAGAAATTGGTAATGGTGGGGGACACCCTAATGCTTCTGGTGGTAAAATAAAGGAGTACAAAGACTCTTTTATCTATAGTGAGATTAAAAAGTTTGTACAAGATTATATTGATGAAAAAACAGCATAAAGGATAGGTTATGAAAATGGTAAAATGTAATACACTTGAAGAGGCAAGAAGAGAGATTGATAAGGTAGATGAGAAGATTGTAGAGATGATTGCTCTAAGGAACAACTACATTAAACAGATTGCTAAGTTTAAAAATAGCATTGAGGAGATTAAGTCCCAAGAGCGTATTAATGATGTTGTCTCAAGAGCAAGAAGTAAAGCTATAGACCTTGACCTCTCACCTAACCTAATCAATGACATTTTTATTAGACTTATTGATGAGATGGTTGAAACTGAGATTGCTGAGTTTCAAAACACTAAAGTCTTTTAGGGGAGAAGACTAAAATCTACACCCCTAATAAAAAAATTTAATAGTTAACTCCTTGGAAAGAGTTTTTAAAATGTCTAATACTAGCCTCTCTTCCCATTAAGAGTAGAATATCTTTTTCATGAAATACTCTTCGCTTATCTGGATTGAATACAAACTCACCCTTTAAACCTCTTTGAATACCAATAAATAAGAGCTTAAAATGTTTAAAATCTACCTCCTTAATCTTTAAACCAACCAATTTTTGATGCTCTACTAACATTACCTCATCTAGTTGTGCAAGGTGTCTACCTGTTAAGATAGCATATATAGCTTGATACATAACAGGTTGAGTAACAGCTGCTAATAACATCTTATTTGCTATAATATTTGGTCTTATAACATGGTCTGCACCTGCCAATTTACATTTATTTGCAATGTTATCATCAGTTGCTCTAGTAATAACCTTTATATTTTTAGAGAGTGCTTTAGCATTAAGAGTAATATATACATTTGCTACATCACTACCAGTTAGAGCAAATAGAGTAATATCTGAGTAGTCTATATTAAATTTATAGATAACATCATGTCTACTTGCATCTTCATGAATAGCTCTATAACCCTCTTTAAATGCCTCTTCAACTCTCTCTTTATCTTTTTCTATAATAATATAGTTATTCCCTAACTCTTTAGCATAATTCTTTAAGAACATTCTTGTCATCTGTCCATAACCACATAAAATCATAAACTTACCTGTTTTATTTATCTCTTCAACTAGACGATTCTCTTTTAGCTCATCTAACTTTTCAGAAAAAGAGGAGACAATAACTGAAGTTACAAATGAAATCATAGCAATCCCAGAGATAATCACCAACATAGAGACTATCCGTCCCTCTATGGTTACAGGAGAGATATCTCCATACCCAACAGTTGAGATGGTAATCAACGCCCAATAGAGTCCATCAAAAAGTGAGCTTATGTCAGGGTTGCTCTTCTCTTCAAATACATAAATAGCTATCCCAGAGGTAAATACAATAAATAAAATTAAAAATAAAAGAGTAAAAAGCTCAAACTTTTTAGTTGCTAAAACCTCTACAAACTGATGAATACTTTTAGTATAACGCAAGAGCTTAAAGACCCTAAAGAGTACAAATATACGCAAAACTCTCAAAGGACGATAAGCTGGTAAAATAGCCAAAAGGTCAATAAGTGCAGCAGGGGTAAGTAGATAAAGAAGCTTGGATTTAAAGACTCCCTTACTAGCCTCCCATATAGAAAATGGCTTTTTTAGAAATTTTGCTTCGCCGTGTGCCTTTACTACCTCTTTTGACCATGAGTTGTGAACCCAGACTCTAGCTATATACTCAATGGTAAATACAAAGGTTACAATATATAAATCAACAAAGTCAACCCATGGTGGCATAGTATGTTTTACTTCATAGATTAAAATAGCGACAGATAAGACAATAAGTAAAATCATAAAAATATCAAAATACTTTTTATACTTATAGTCTGCATTTAAAAGTAAATTTGTAACAGTATCCTTAAACCTTTTATATCGTTTAGAGGTGTGTAGAAAAAAGGCAAATTTTAAAATGAGTTTTTTTAACATAGTATGAACCTCTAAGAAATATTTGTTGTATTATAAGGTAATTTTTCTATTTATGCTATAATCTAACTACTAAATATAGAGAATTTAAGAGATATGGCAAAAAAAAAGAAAAAACAAACAATTAAGATAAACAATAAAGTCAAAGAGCTAATGGGTGGTAAACCTTTTGATGAAGGAATCAAACATCTAAATGAAGATGTTTTAATTGAGCTTACTATGTTACTAGACTTAAAAGTAGCAATGCTTACAAAAAAAGAGATGGTTAGAGCTTTACGTCGTGCTTGGTCAGAGGGAAATACTAAACTAAGACTACAGATTGTAAACTATCTTGAGCAGATGAACCTAAAGAGGTCACAACTTGATGAACAGGACAAAGTCTCATACATTGTTTCTCTACTAAGTGAGCATGAACATACAAAAGAAGAAGAGCAAGAGATACTCTCTGCTTTCATAGATACAAAACTACATAAAATTACTCCTCAAAAGGTAGCTAACAAATTAAACTATATTCGTCAACAAAAACAGATGAAGATTTGGGAAGAGAGGCTAG
>JALWNF010000067.1 GCA_026995985.1 Campylobacteraceae bacterium | reverse complement strand
TAACAATAATTTTTAGACGAGTTCGTAGTGCTTTATTTATTGCATCTTTGGTTAATACAGAGTTCTCTGGTGTAGCAAGAGAGACATCAACTTTTGTATAGACTCTATCTCCAAGCACCTTTTTAGCAAAATGAGCCGAAGGTCTATAACCACACCCTCCAACTAAAAAAAGAGTAAGCAATATAAATAGAGATTGAATAAATTTTTTTTTTAAACCAATAGACATCTTTTAACCTTTGTCAAAATTATAACTAATAAAAGTTAAAGAGAATAAAGAGAGGTATATACATAAATATAAATTATATTTTTTATAATCTATAGTTATCTATTCTAATTTTAATATTTATATAACTATAATATCAATAAAAAAGGAGTTGCCTTATGAAAAAACTTTTTTTACTACTATATATAGTTTCAACTATTTTTCTATTTGCAGATGAGACCTTTACCCTTCAAACTATTGAAGATAAAAATATTACTGTAAATGTAAAAAAAGATAGTATAGTCTTTAATGAGTACAACAACAGTGTTGTTATTCTATTCTTCTTTGGACACAACTGTAAAGCTTGTCTACATGAGATTCCTTCTCTAAAAAAGCTTATGGACAAAAAGTACAAAGATTTAAAACTTTTAGCTTTTGATATTCACGGTTACGACAAAGAGGATTTAAAGAAGTTTAAAGATGAACATAATATAAACTATACCCTCTTACCTCGTAAAGAGAATATGAAGTTTATTAAGCTCATAAAGGTAAAAGCGAATTGGAGAGGGGCTTTACCATTTTTTATTGTCTTTGACAAAAAAGGCGACCCAAAATTAGCCTATAGAGGAGCTTTAAGCTATGAGAAGTTTGAGAAGATTTACAATAGATTGAAGTAGAGGAATATACCTCTACATTTTCCCCCACTCAACCATACCCCAACTCTCTAAATCTTTTTGAAGTTCATCTAAACTCTTCTCTTTATGACACGATGCACAAGCATTTGTCTCTTTTGGCATTTTGTAGAACTTAGTCTCAGCAGGATAGGTAAACTCAAACTTATGAGAGCGAACAGTTAGAGGTGATTTACCTGTGTGTCGTCCTGTCTTTGGCATATGACACTCGATACAGAGTGAACCTTTTGAGTTAGGCTTGTGGTGAGTGTGTGCCTCTATGGAGGATTGATGAGGACCAATAATTGAGCCAAATGAGTGACACTTTAGACACGCTTGGTTGCCCTCTGGTTTGTCTGCACGGTTACTTAAACTATGTGGGTTGTGACAGTTGATACAGGTAATTCCATGCTTATACATAGCATCATGCACAAACTCATTTCCTTGGGTTCTATTCTTTTTAGCCGCACCATTTGCCCAAAACTCTTTAGTCTCTTTACCTAGAGTAAATGGAGCTACCTTTTTATAATCAATTAGAGGTCGTCCAGCCTCATACCCATAAGGGTAATCTTTTGCAACACTCCATAAATCTTTAACTGAAATATTTTCATCTAACCTTTTATCTCTATTTCTCATGTGACACTGTAAACATACCTCTGTAGCACGAATAGGGTCTGACATTGTTGCTTTATAGATTGGGCTGTCTGTATCTTTTACATGTCTACTTCCAGGTCCATGACAACTCTCACAAGCAATGGCAGGTTCAACCCGTTTTTCTGTTGACATATAGCCTGTAAAGTGGCAACCATCACAGGTGTTTGAGGTTGGAAACTCATGGTTATCATGTTTGTAAGCATCTTTATACCAATACTTATATGGCTTAAAGTGTTGCCATTTTTTAGTCTCTACATTCCATTGATAGTTACCAAGTCTAAAGTCATCTTTGCCATTTATCTTAGCAGGAATCATATAGCGTTGTTTAAACTTAGAACCGATGGTATATACAGCATCTTTTAGAGTAAAGTCAGCATCACGAGGTAGTTTAGAGAAGTCTGCTACCACAACAGAGCTATCTTTTTTAATATCTTGTATCATCTTTGAGTGAAGTGAATGACTCCAAGCATGATACTGCTCTTTATGACACTCTTGACATTTCTTAGAGCCTACAAATTTAGCCTCTTTTTGTGCCTTTGGCTGTAAGTCAACATTGAGTCCAACACGCTCTTTAGTAAGTTGTTCATAATAAGGAAAAATTTTAGGTTTAAAAAACCAAGCAAGAAGTCCAATAATAATTAAAGCTAATAAAATAAGAATCTTTTTCATGCCGTAAGAGTAGCAAAAAAAGTATAAAATAGTATACTTTTTTTGCTAATTAAAAGTAAATCTTACTCTATTTCACCTCTATAGGTCACAATTCCACCTGAATGGTTAATGGCTTTTTCCATGCCATTTTGTTTAAATATATGTTGAACTTGTCCAGAACGACTAGCTGTTCGACAAGTAAAAATAACTGTTTTATCTTTGTACTCATCAAGAAATGATTGAGCCCATGACTGAAAAGAGGAAGTTGGTTTTAACATATCAACCCCCTTAATGTGTCCAGCATCATACTCCATCTGCTCTCTAACATCTACCAAAATAAAATCTGCATTCCCTTCAGCCCTCTCTTTAAGTAGTGTTTCTAGCTCTTCTGAAGAGACGTGTGATTTGTTTAAGAGTTCACTCATAGTTGTATAATTCCTTTGAATATAAATTTATTATACTTTACATAAAAATATATTACAAATAGTTTTATTTATCAATTATTTTTACTTTATAGATGATAGTTTATCTTCTTTTTACACATTTAATTTAAGTTCTATTATAATGCCATAACTATTTTAAAACCCCTAAAGGATTACTATGATTATAGATAACACTCTATTAGAAAAATTAGAAAAGCTCTCAATGTTAAAAATTAAAGATGACAAAAAAGAGGAACTAGCACAACAACTAAGTGAGATATTAAACTATGTTGAAAACCTCTCAGAGCTAAAGACAGACAATCTTAGCCCCTCTTTCTCAACACTTGATGGAGGTACACCAATGAGAGAAGATATACCTCAAAAAGAGCCCAAGATTGTTAAAGATATATTCTCTCATGCACCTAAAGCTGAAGATGACTTCTTTATTGTTCCTAAGATTATTGAATAGCTTAAACAAATATAAAGAATATATTTTATATAGTTTTATTAAAACTTTAAGAAAGATTTAATATGGCTATAGATATAAAAAAACTTCTACAATCAGTTGTTGCTCATGGTGCATCAGATTTACACCTTGTAGCTCGTTCTGAACCACAAATACGTATTGATGGTGCATTAAGAGCTGTTAATCTTCCTATATTAACAGGTGAAGATATAGAAGAGATGACCTACTCTTTGCTTACAGAGAAACAGAAAAAAGCTTTTGAGGAGCATATGGAGCTTGACTTTGCTATTATGCTACCAGGAATTGGACGTTTTAGGGCTAACTACTACCGTACCCTTGGAGATATTGCAGCTGCATTTCGTATTATTCCTACAGAGATTCCTTCACTAGATGATTTGAATGCTCCAGCAGTCTACAAAGAACTTATTAAAAGAGAAAAGGGGCTTATATTAGTTACAGGACCTACAGGTTCTGGTAAATCCACTACCCTATCTGCCCTACTCAATGAGATTAATGAGACTGAACATAAACATATTATTACAGTTGAAGACCCTGTTGAGTTTATTCACCAAAATAAAAAATCTGTATTCTCACATCGTGAGACAGGACAAGATACTAAAAGCTTTGCCTCTGCTCTTAAGTATGCCATGCGACAAGACCCAGATGTCATTTTAATCGGGGAGATGAGAGATAAAGAGACTATTGAGGCTGCCTTAACAGCAGCAGAGACAGGTCACTTGGTTTTTGGAACTTTGCATACAAACTCTGCACCTGGGACAATTAACCGTATTATTGATGTATTTGGTGGAGATGAACAGGCACAGATACGAACTATGATTTCAACCTCTCTTGTTGCTGTTATCTCTCAAATGCTTCTGCCTAAAATAGGTGGTGGACGTGTTGCTGTACCTGAGATAATGGTTACAAACCATGCTATTGCAAACCTCATAAGAGAAGATAAAATTCACCAAATCTACTCACAGATGCAACTTGGACAAGGAGCAACAGGTATGCAGACACAAACACAAGTATTACTTAAGCTTCTTAATGGTCGTATCATTACAAAAGAACACGCTTTAAAATATTCAAACAAACCAGATGAATTAAAGAAAAATATCAATTTTAGATAATTTTTGATATAATTTGCTAAAAATTAATCTGTGGATTATTATTAAGGTTTGTATATTATGGAATTTATGGGTTTTCATACTATTGATATTATTATAGCTATACTCATACTATTTTTAGCAATAAAGGGACTTATAAATGGTTTTTCAAAAGAGATTTTAAACTTTATAGCTATTGTAGGAGGAATATCACTTGCTGCAAACTTTAATACTACAGTTGTTAACTTTATAAATGAGAAACATATTATCCCTACCATTACTGATAGTTATGCAAAGATTGTAGGATTTATTATTATTATTGTATCTGTATGGTTAATTATAAGTATTATCTCTTCTATTATTAGTAGATTTAGCTCAGATAGCATATCACCTATTAGTAGAATCTTTGGCTATATTGTCTCAGCTACTCGTTATTTTATTATATTTTCACTTATTATTTTTGGTTTTAATCAACTTGAACCATTTAAGAGTAAAACTAAAAAATTTGAAACAAAAACTAAACTATTTATTCCAATGAGCAAAATAGGAGCAACTATTCTAAACATTGATTTAAATAGTACAAAAATTAAAGATAGTAATACTTCTACTACTAACAAAAAAACAAATAATATTCTTAAAAAAAGTAGTATAGAAAATGAGAGAAACAATACCTATACTATAGATAGCAATAAAGATAAAATTAATATAGAGAAAAATAATTCTATCATAATAGAAGATAAAAATAGTTCAATAATAGATAAAAATCTTTCAACTGAATATAACTTAACTGAGTAAAGAGGAAAGATGACCACAACTATATCTTATGATAATGTTCTTGAAAACTTTAAAAAGTTACTAAAACAAAATAATCTTAAATATACCACGCAACGTGAACTTATACTTAAAATCATCTATGATAACAGTGGTCACTTTACTCCTGAAGATATCTACAATCTTATAAAAGAGAATTATCCAGATATTAAACTTGGAATAGCAACCATTTACCGTACACTAACCCTTCTTGAAGATGCAAATATTGTAAGTTCAATCTCATTTGGTACACAAGGTAAAAAGTATGAATTTGGACTAAAAGAGCATCATGACCACTTAGTCTGTATAGAGTGTGGTAAAATAGAAGAGTTTTTTGATAATACTATTGAGAAGCAACAAGAGGCTATTGCTAAAAAGTTTAACTTTAAAATGACAAATCATGTTATGAAAATTATTGGTATCTGTAAAGATTGTCAAAAGAAAAAGTAACCCCAAAAATTCAAATAAAAAATCAAACCTAGGAGAGATTCTTGATATTTAATAACCAATACATTCAAGAGCGAATAAAAAAATCGGAAACTTTAAGAGAAAAAGGGATTAACCCCTACCCAAACCAAGTAAAAAAAGGAACACCCTCTGCACAATTTCTAAGTGAATGTGCCTATGTTCATGACCTACAAACAGATGGTATGAAACAGGACAAAACTAAAAGCTATACTCTTACAGGTCGTCTTAAGTTTATGAGAATTATGGGAAAAGCCTCATTTGCTAAAATAGAAGATGAAGATGGATTAGTACAAATCTATTTTAACCGTGATGACCTACCAGAGGGCTACTACAATGATGTTGTTAAAAAACTCTTTGAGGTCGGCGACATAATTGAGGTAACAGGCTATCCATTTGTAACAGGAACAGGAGAGTTAACACTTCACTGCCTAGAGGTTAATCTAGTAACTAAAGCTATTATTCC
>JALWNF010000066.1 GCA_026995985.1 Campylobacteraceae bacterium | reverse complement strand
GATTGGGTATGGATAGATATAGAGTACTCAACCAAATCTCTAAAATCAGGACAAAAGTATAGATTTAAAAATTTTAAAGAGTTTAACCCAATGTTGGTTAAAAGAGGAAAAAAGTATTTTCTCCATATTTCCTATGAAACAGATGTTAAACTTAACTCAACTCCTCTAAAAAAACAAAAAGTTATAGGTGTTGATTTAGGCTTAACAAATAGTGCAGTTTGTAGTTGTATAGATATAGATGGAACTGTCTTGGATAGATTGTTTATCAATCAACCCAAAGAAAAAGACCAACTATCTCACAGAGTAAATAAGCTATCTAAAGCTAAACGAAAATCTGGAATATTTAATGAAAAACCAAACCATTGGAGAAGAATTAACAATCTACAAAAGTTTATAATCCAAGATACAGTAGATAAGATTGTAGAGTTTGCAATCAAAAACAGAGCAGATGTTATTGTATTTGAGTATCTTGGAAAGATGAGACTGTCACACAATACATTTGGAGCAAAGAGATTAAGAGCCAAGTTACAATTTTGGGCAAAACTAAAGATTCAACAAAAAGTTGGAGAGAAGGCACATAGTTTTGGGATTAGATATTCAAGAGTGATAGCAAGAGGAACTTCTATCTATGCTTATGATGGAAGTGGAGTTCTAAAGAGAAGTTATAAGAGAGATATTGCTACCTTTACAAATGGAAAAATATATCATAGTGATTTATCAGCATCTTACAATATTGCGAGTCGATATTTTACAAGAGCTATTTTAAAACCCTTGTCTGAAAAGTCAAGGTTGCAAGTTGAGGCAAAAGTTCCTCATCTTGTAGACAGAACCAGTCATACTTTGTCTTCGTTAATTAAGTTAAGAGAGGTTGCTTAGTTTGGCTAAGTGTTACTCCTTTTATCTCGTATTCATGACAAATGAAGCCTCTCCTACGAAGCTCTCTTTGATTTGGGAGAGTGAGGTTCACGTAGCAGGAACAACAGCTATGAAGATGTCAGGAGGTTTTACCAAAATAGTACCATCTATAGCTATGGCACTCTTTTATATTCTCTCCTTGGGTACATTAACATTTGCTTTAAAGAGATTTGATGTTAGTATGGCTTATGCTATATGGTCAGGTGTAGGAACAGCACTTATTACTATAATTGGTTTTTACTATTTTAAAGAGGAGATAACTCCACTAAAAATAGTAAGTATAGGATTTATTATTTTGGGTGTTGTAGGACTCCATTTAAGTACAAAGAGTTAAATGGTTATGATGATTCAATCATTATAACCATAATAAATTAAATTTTATAACTTCTTCCCAAAAATCAAGACAGCAAAAAATCTATATCCCCATGCTACAAATAGTATTATCCATGCTACAACAGAGAGTTGAAAAAATATCATATTGTTGTCAGTTATAGAGGTCAATATGCGAAAAAAGACAACAATCTGTGTTCCATAAAAGAGATATTTAGTGTAGTTGTCTGCTATCAAAACATTGCCTGAATGACCAAGAGTAACACGTGTTACAAAACCAATAAGTATGGTTAAGAAAAAGCCCAACGCCAATGAGTGAATGCCAAGATATAGGAAGTTGCTACCGTACATAAGCCCTAAAAGACTTGTAATAGAGGAGATTAAAAAGGCAATAGGTATCCAAAAGAGTGCAATATGTAAAACCCAAAGAAGAGGGTTTTCATTTGGGAAAGGTAGTTTCCATCTTTTTAACTCTCTAGCAAAGAGGTATGCTAGAAGAAAATCTACCAAAAAAGATGAGTTATATTGTGTAATCTCTAGTAAAATATGTAGACACAATAGTCCAACAATTACTTTAAAACGTTCAATATGCTTCTCTATAGGTGTATTTGAAAAAAAAGGAACCATACGTTGAGCAACTGTAAATATTAATAAAAATAGATATAGATAGATAGCTGTTTGAATAGAGAAAAGATATAGTTTTGGAATCCAAAGAGTAACTAGAAGTGTAAAGTGAGAAACTATTCCAAAACTCATAGCTACTAAAATCCAAAACTGGTCAAACTTCTCTTTTTGTATTGATATTTTATAGATATGAAGGAGCATATGTCCAGCTACTATATGTCCAATAAAGGTTAAAAAGATTCCTGTACTTAAAAGAGGAATAGAGACAAATGTACCTAAAATAGTAAGGAGTGAGCCTACAGTATAGTAGATAAGTACACGCAGATACTCTTTTTTTGTAATAGGTTCTGTTGCCGAAAATCTTGGAAAAGTTGTAAATAGAAAAGCAAAAAAAGCTGGTGTAAAGGATAGATAGATAAAACTATAGGCATGATAGTATTTTGCTGGGACAATAGGAACTAAATATCCTGAAAAAAATAGAGCAAAAAGTATCATAGAGATAATAGCATTGATAAATGCTAAAACAAAAAATGGTTGATGTGGTTGTGACAAAAAGTAAGACTCTTTTATCTCTGTTAGTTTTTTTAAATTAAGCATAAATTTACCCTGCTATGTAATTTATTATAATCATAGCAAAGTAAACAAAAAAAAATATTGATATTTGTTAAAATAACAGAAAAAATTACTTTAAAACTCTTTTTCCAAGAATGGAATCACCTGTTTTTTACGACTCATCACCTTTGGAAGCCAAACTTGATTGTTCTGTAGTTTAATATCAAATGCATTTTCTATTTTAGAGTTCTCATCACTTAATACAAGTAGTTGTGAGCCCTCTTGCATAATATCGGTTAAAAGAAGTAGCACACTATGACGCTCACCTTCAGCTTTAATCTCTGCCATTGCTTCAAAAAGCTCATCTTTCATATTGTCAAAGACAGATAGGTCAACCACCTCAAGCTGTCCAACACCAATTTTGTTGCCACCCATATTGAAATCTTTAAAATCTCTAAGAACTAGCTCTCTTTTTGTACTATTTAGTACATCTGATTTTACAATAAACATCTCCATACCAAGAGCTTTTGGGTCATCTATCTGTGCAATTTTGGCAAGTTCTTTTACTGCTTTGGTATCCTCTTTTGTGCAAGTAGGTGACTTAAAAATAACGGTATCTGATAAAATAGCACACATCATCATACCAGCTAAATCTTTTGGAATCTCTACATTGTAGTAGTCAAACATCTGTTTTATGATGGTGTTAGAGCAACCAACAGGGCGTACCCACATCTCAAGAGGTGCATCTGTTTTAAGGTCACCTAGTTTATGGTGGTCGACAATACCTAAAATGGTTGCTTCATCAATATCTTTTGGGCTTTGAGAACGCTCCATAAAGTCAACAAGATAGACCTTCTCTCCTGCATAGCTAGTTTTTAAGATAGGTTTTTTAAAACCAAACTTCTCTAAAATAAAAGCTGTCTCAGGGTTAATCTCTCCTTGACGTGATGGAATACAATCTTCTCCTAGTTGGTTTTTTAGATAAGAGAGTGAGTAGGCTCCAATAATAGAGTCCGAATCAGGGGTTGTGTGTCCAAAAATGTAAGTTGACATTTATATCCTTATATAGTGGAATTTTTTTGGCATTATAACAGCTATAGCTTTTATGAACTTTGAGATAGTTTAATAGTTAAGAGTAGATTTTAACAAATATTAGGTTTAGAGGGTTTAAATATATTTATCAGCATTATAATTAATATGTTAATTTAATATTATTTTTATATAAAAAGCTGATTAATCTTAATTAAACGGTAATTATACTAAAATTGCCAATAAAATATAACACACCAGTTACAACTATGGAGTTAAAAATGAAAATATTATTAATAAACAATAATCCAGTAGTATCAAGACTAACTGCACTTAGTGCAAGAAAAGAGAATATTGATATAGATGAAATTCAAGAGATTACAGAGTTAAATAGTGATGGGTATGATATAGTGTTTGTAGACTCGGACTCATTGACAAAAGATGTAAATGATATAATCAAAGAGCATTTAAATGTAAAAAAATCGGTACTATTTTATGCAGATGGTGATGAGGAGGATAAGTCTATATTTGACATTACAATTTTAAAACCTTTCTTACCATCAGAGGTTTCTGCTGTTATTCATTCTGTTGAAGAGATGGAAGAGAAAGAAGAGAAAAAACAAGATGATATAAAAGACTTTAATCTTTTAGATAAGTCTAAAGAGGAAGATAAAGAAGAGGAAGATAAAGAAGGGCTTGTTGAGTTAAATGATTTAGTGGATATTAAAGATGAACAAGTTGTAGCTGAAACTAAAGATAGTTTTGATAAGAAGCTTGAAGAGGCATTCCCTTTAAAAATTAATACACTAGATGATGAGTTGTTTGAAGATAAAGAGAGCAATAAAGAAGAGAGTATAAAAGATAAAACCTCTAAAGAGAAAGAGCTTTTTGAGCTTGATATTAGAGATGATGAGTTAACTTTAGATGAGGAGCTTTTTGCAAAAGAGGTGACTAAAGTAGATGAACTTTTAGATTTTGAAGATAATATTGATGATTTAAAACTAGATAAGGTAAAAGAAGAGACTACTCCTATATTAGAAGATGAGTTACTTATGGTTTTAGATGATAATGAGGATAATAAAGATAAGGCTAAAGATTTAACAAAAGTAGAAGAGAGTGAGGCAGAGACAAAAATACTTGACAAGAATGAGATAGAAAATATTAAAGGTCTTTTATCAGAAGATATAGATAATGAGATGACTTTAGATGATTTAATGACACCTACTAAGATAGTTGAGAGTAGTAAAGAGACAGAAGATAAACAAGAAAAAAAGAGTGAAAAAGAGGATAACAAAGAGAGTCAAATAGATAAGGATACTCTTGTAAAAGCACTCTCAACTCTTTCTGTAGAGGCACTTCGTGAGCTATTTGCAGGTGCAGAGATTAATATCAATATTAAATTTCCAGAAGCAAAATAATGCAAGGAGCTATTCTTGTCCTCTCTGGTCCATCTGGAGCAGGTAAAAGTACCATTATAAATCATGCTAGTGATGAGATAGGAGAGTACTACTTCTCTATCTCAACAACAACTAGAAAGCCTAGAGAGGGTGAAAGAGATGGTGTTGAGTACTACTTTGTAACTCATGAAGAGTTTGAAGAGGGCATTAAAGCTGGTGAGTTTTTAGAGTATGCTACAGTGCATGGTAACTACTATGGGACATCTTTAAAACCTGTTAAAGAGGCACTAGAAGAGGGTAAGTTAGTTATTTTTGATATAGATGTTCAAGGTCACCGTTTAGTTCGTGCGAAGATGGGTGATTATGTGACCTCTGCTTTTATTACTCCACCTACACTAAGTGAGCTTAAAAGAAGACTATATGCTCGTGCTACAGATGATAGCTCGATTATTGAGCGTCGTATAGCCAATGCAAAAGAGGAGATTAAGGCAGTTGTAGAGTTTGATTTTGTCATTATTAATGATGATATTGAGAAAGCCTCTAAGGAGTTTGCTACAATTGCAAACGCTGCAAGATTGAAACAAAGTCATCAAGAGTTAGAAAATTTCGTTAAAATTTGGGATAATTAAATAAAATAGAGTATAATCTTGAAAATAATCTTCCTACTTTTAAGTGAAGAAACATAGATTAAAGGATTTACAATATGCCAGGTGGAATAGAACTAGCAGTTATTGTTGGAGTAATTATCTTACTCTTTGGAGGTAAAAAGATACCAGAGTTAGCAAAGGGTCTTGGTAAAGGTATTAAAGATTTTAAAAATGCTGTAAAAGATGATGAGTCAACAGTAGCTGATGCAAAAGAGTCTGTAAAAGAGATTAAAGAGAGTAGTTCAGAGACTAAAGAGTCTACTACTAAACAGGCTTAATGTATTGTTCTCTTTGTTCCCAACCTCTTTGTTGGGAACAAGATAAAATACTTCAAAAAGATTGTTTCTCTTTTTTAAACACTCTCTTTGAGGTATTGGTTTATAACTAATACAGACTACATTATCTACGGAATACTATATGAAAATCAAATCAGAACTTAGTAAA
>JALWNF010000065.1 GCA_026995985.1 Campylobacteraceae bacterium | reverse complement strand
ATGGTGACAATATATCTGAATGGAGTATATACACAAATACTTCAGGAACAGCTACTGTTAAAAAAGTTGATGATATTACACGTCATAGTAATGTCATAGAGTTTTCTGGTGATGGCTTAAATGATGGATTTAAGATAGGTAATACTAGAGGAGCCTCTAGATGGAATAATACTCAAGAGAAAGTTTTAACGTGGTCAATGAACGTCTCTGAAGATGTAGCTATCTACGTTGCTCTAAAGACTCCTAATGGTTCTCGCTACTTAAAGTACACCAATAGTGACCACAATAATGGTTTTACTAGAGGATATATCCATCATGGTTTAGGTTCAAATATTACCGATGGAACTTGGCGAACCTTTACTAGAGATTTAGAAGCTGACCTACAAGATTTTGAACCTTCAAATACAATTAAGGCTGTTGATGCATTTTTTATTAGAGGTTCAGGAAAAATTACAGATATAGAGTTAAGTAATCCAAATATTACAACTTATAATAAAGATTATAATTTAAAAATGTTAAGGAGTTCAAAACCTACTCAAGAGTCTCCTTGGGGATTTCAAGAGATATCATTGCAAGGTGGTGCTACTGAACATAATGTTAGTACAATTAAAGAGTATAAAAACGTGATATCAAAATGGAGAAAAGAGGGGCTTCCTGATAATGAGCTTCAATGGAAAGATGATAAAGTACATATTATTCATTTTATGGAGGGTAACTATAGTATAGATAATAACTATACTGATAATAAATATTATGTTTTTTTAGTTCCTTCAAAAACAATTATAGAGGGAGCAGGTATAGGGAAAACAGTCTTTAATATCTCAAAAGAGATTAATACACCAACTTCTCTTTTCAATATAGAGTTCTCAACGCATGATGTTGTAATAAGAGGACTAAGTTTCTATAATGCAACAAAAGACAACAAATGGAGTCTTATTAAATCAAATGGGGCTAGAGATAGAGAAAATTATCTGTTTGAAAATATTGAGTTTGACGATACCTTTGGAAATATAGGTAAGAAAGGATATACAAGTAACTTTATTACTTTTAGAGGATTAAAGAAGAGAATAGGAACTACAACAGAACGAATAAAAAAGTTTTATACTCCACCTGTGCCGTTAAGTTTTCAATTCTATACTAAAAAAAGTCCTACAAAATTAGCAGGACAGATTGGAGTACTGGATGGAAATAGTGTAGTTTTTCATGACTGTTTGTTAGGAGATAATATCTCAGCGACTATTGATATTTACTCTAACTATGTAGAGATGGTAGGTGTAAAGTTTGTAAACCCTTTACATGACCATGCAGTAAAAGCTCCTAGAGGAAACCATATATATATACATGATTCAAGCTTTGAGTTAAACTATGAAAAAAAATTAATGGAGGGAAGTGGCTATTGGAATCCTACTTTCTTTACACATGAGATTACGAATGGGAATAACATCTCTTTAAGAAAAAATTACCATTTTAAAAATTTAAAATTTAAGAGAGAGTTTCAAACTATCTTAGTTAAAAAAAATGGTATAGTAACAAGTTATTGTGAATCAGAGCCATTTACAATTTATGATGAGAAAGAAGAGAGACAAAATAATGTATCTGGAGATATGGTTTGGGAAAATATTTCATTTGAGGGATATAGTGATGAGCATCAGGTCGTTGGGTATCCTAATGTACAAACAGAAACAGAGGAGGGATATGAAGCATTAAATTATACTGACTATGATGCTCTACCAGCACAAATGAAAGCAGACAATAATAACTCTCGTGGTACCTATAGTGTTGATATTCAATCAAAAGATGGAACTTCTAAATCAGATAGAAGTGGAGTCTACTCCTGGGGTAATAGTAAAGATGGTCACATTGATTATCCAAGAGACAATAGACTGTTTATTGGATATAAGCAAGAAGCCATTGATAAACCTTATGTTAAAATGTACTCCTCTTCTGTAAAAGATGTATATAATAGTAAAATTCATGCAACTACACCTTAAGTGTAAGTTGCACTATACTATTGTCAATCTTTTCTAATGCATGTCCTGAAAAGGTAATAGTACCATTTTGGATTGCATTAAAAGGAAACGTAATCCTGCCATATTGAAAATATTTTGCACTCCATCTATCTTTTTTTGCAGAATAGATATCTTTCCACTCTAAACCATTTTTACTAAACCATACATGGGCATAAGGATGATGGTTTACATCTGAAGGTTCAACAGCTGTTGAGATAGCAGCCTCTTTTGTATCTTGGTTTTGAGTAGCCATTAAAACAGAGCCTTGTAGTTCAACTAGAGGAGTCTCTTTGTTTGTCTCTCTATCTATTGAGTAGATATAGTTCTTTTCGTGTTCCGTATCTGTTCCATAAACAATATGCTCTTTGTAAAATAATAAAGAGACAGCTCTATATTTTTGAGCTCCCTGTTTTACTATATTTAGAGTTTTAAAGTCATCACTTGTATTGGCTATGATACATTCACTATCTCTATCACCTGTTGTAACCCAAATTTTTTGTGTATATTTATCATAAAAGACTCCATGAACATGACGAATAGTATTTTTAGGAAAGGTGTAACAGATACTCCATGTTTGACCATTATCTTCAGATTTGTAGATATGAACTTCACTTCGCTTAGTATCTGCGTATCTTCCATTGAGAATATACTCACCAAAATAGAGATTTCCATTTGGGTGTAGAGAGATATTAAGTGGTTTATTGCCTCTTACTATAGAGAAGGTTTTAATGTACTCTTTACTATCTTTTTTTGCTACAAAAATACCTTTTTTAGCACTAATAAGCCTATCTCCATTTTCTAAAATAAGCATAGAGGAGGGTTCAATGCGTAAAAGTCGATTTAATAGTCGACTAAAATGGCTTAAAAGAGTGTATTTAGAGTCAACTATTTTTCCATCAACTGTTAAGTTTTTGAAGTTTTTATTGGCTTTATATATAGTATAACCTCTTGCGAAATAGATATGTTTTGTATCAATATAGAGTGCTTTAGCATTAGACAAGCTATTGGTCATGAGTCATCCTAGTTATTAAAGTTTATTGTTTTTGTACTTTTCCAATCAATCATCTTATCTGCTTGATTTAGACTAATAAAGTCAAAATCTTGAATAAGTCTCTCTAGCTTATCTAAACTAGAAGAGAGTCCATAGTATGACTTAAATTTTCTAATTGCATTAAGCCCCTCTATCATTGGCTGTTCATGGTCAAAATCTCTAGGGTGAAAGTAGGTCATAACATAGTCTGATTGATTCATAAAATACTTTAAGAGAGGGTAGGGTAAAAGTCTAAAGTATCCTCCTCCTGAAAAGATAATATTTTTTCCAAATACTTGATGTATATTAATTGGAAACTCTTTAATTTTACCATTAGAAGTCTCTATATAGGAGGGTTGAGAGTGTCCAAACTTCTCTAGTCCACCATGTGCACGCTTTGCAGGGAAGACTGAACAGTCTTTTTCGATACCATGTTTGAGAAGTTCATCAAAAACCCATAGATTCTCCTCTTTTATTGAGAATCCTGGAGCTCTATATGTTGTTATCTTTTTTCCTGTAATATCTTCAATAGATTTAATAGAGAGTTCTAAATCTTGATTGAACTTTTTTTTATTAAACTCATAAGCTAACTGATGCATGTCAGAGTGTGTAGCTATTTCATAACCAAGTTCATCTATTTTTTTTATAATATGTGGATGTTTTCTTGCCACCCAACCTAGGCAGAAAAATGTAGCATCTTGATTGTTCTCATCAAGCAGTTTAAAAATTTTATCCATATTATACTCAAGTCGACTCTCAAAATTCCCCCACTGTTTTTCTGTTTTTGTTGATTCGTTATCTAAAATATGAAACCACTCCTCAATATCAAAGGTCAATATGTTCATGCTTTACTCTTTTGAGCATTGTTAAATGTCATTTTTGCTTTTCTAAAATCAGGATTTATAAAGCGTCTAGCACCAGAGATAAAACCTACAATCATAGGTAGAGGGTCAGCCCATTGACCATCTTGGTAGCGTATCTGTTTTCCCCAAAATTTAAACCAACTCGGCTTTGCAGAGAAACGTTCTTTGTTTTTACTATAGAGAAACCACATAACATCTAAAGAGAGTTGTCGTAAAATTAGCCCAGGGGTTGAGGTGTACTCTGTTACCTCTTTTCCCAACTCTTGTTGGACTATCATCTGTGCATAGTCAACACCAGAGTCCATTCCTGCTTTAATACTTCCTGTAATTCTAGTATTTATCTCCATCAATTTATAGGAGCCATCTCTTGGGTCTTCAATGGAGTCAAAATCAGCAAAGCCAACCCAATTAATCTCATTGGCTACTTTTGTAGCATACTCAACAAGTTCAGGAATATCTACAATCTCTCCACAGCTAGTTGTTCCACCTGTTACAGGAAAGTAGCGATGTTTAACAAATGTAGTTGCACCTTTTATTGAGCCATCATGGTCTCTAAAGATTTGGCACTTAAACTGTCTACCACCTGGTGGAATAAACTCTTGAAGTGTACACTCTCCAAATTCACTTTTTATTATTGGGTAGAGTCTCTCTAGCTCCTCTTTTGTATTTACTTTTGTTATACCTTTTGCTCCAGCACCAATATTTGGCTTAATAAGTGCAGGTAGCCCACAATACTCTATGGCATCTTGAGTTGAGTTACTTGCTAAATCCATTGTTTTGGGGTGAGGAATACCAACTTTTTTAGCTACCTCCATAGTTAAGTTTTTATCATGACCATAGATAAATGTTTTATAGTCAGGAATAGCAATCTTTGCATACTGTTTTAGTTGCTCTTTATTTTCTCCTAAAATACCAGCAGAGTAGTCAAATAGAGGAATTATAATATCGTAACTATTTTTAGAGATATGTTCAATTAAAAATTTTAAAAAAGCATCAGGTTCATTGTGTGCACTTGGTGAGAGTATCTTTTTATGAGGATATCTTGAAGCCCAACCATAAGAGAGTTTCTCTTCACAAAATATTGTAACATGGTAACCATGCTCTCTTAACGATTTAGCTATGGGTAAAACTTGAACAGTATGACCATCTAGCAGTAAAATTTTTATATCTTTGTTTTTCATTTGTCTATTTCCTTTATATTTTAATTTTAATTGTTTCCTACTTTCTCTAAAACCTTAAACATACTATTGGCCAAGTTCTTCCTATCGAAAGCCTCAGCCAATTTAGCACAACCTTTTTGTAGCTCAGTATATTTTTCTCTATTGGTTGAAATCTCTTTAAGAGCAGTAAGAAACTCTTCTTTGTTTTCAGGTTCAAAAGCAACTCCTGCATTGTAGTGTTCAACAATCTCTCTTGCCTCTCCTTCAACTCCTAATAACATTGGTTTTTTCATGGCAGAAGACTCAAAGATTTTTGAAGGTATTAATGATGCATGAATCACTGTTTTGGTTAGAGGAACTAGGGCAACATCTATGATTGATATATATCTGCTAACCTCTGCTTTAGGAACAGGGTCTAAGAAAGTGACATTGTCAAGATTTAACTCTTTTGCTTTTTGAACAGTAGCCTCCTTTTTAGCACCTGTTCCTACAAATAGAAAGTGAATATTTTCATCTTTAACCTCTTTTAGACTCTCTACAATAAACTCAAGCCCATGAGCCATACCGTGTGTACCTATGTAGCCTATGATAAACTTGTCGGTTAAGTTTAGAGAGTTAAGAAGTTCACTATCTTTATCAATAGGTTTAAATAGACTCATATTTGCACCATTTGTTACTATGTCTATTTTATTTGGGTCTATTCCTCTGCTTGAGAGATTCTTTTTTAATCCTTTGGTAACAGTAACAATATGTGTTGCATTTCTATAGAGACAAAGCTCCATCTTTGTTAAGAAGTTTAGAAGAAAGCTCTGTTTAATTGCTCCATGGTCTTTAATGCCCTCTGGCCAAAGGTCTCTTAACTCAAATATCCAAGGTTTACGTTTAA
>JALWNF010000064.1 GCA_026995985.1 Campylobacteraceae bacterium | reverse complement strand
TGACCGTGAAAAGATTAGTACCCTAGCAGAGCATGATGCTATTGTTGAGACCTATGTAAATGAGACAGAAAATATTGCTGTTGTTAAGTATGACAAAGATATGATAGATGAAGATGAAGTTCGTGGATTATTAAGTTAAATAACTCTATTTACTCTCTGTTAATAATTTTATTTTATTATTGTATAAGGAAAAAAGTGGAGAGTAATTATGAAAAAGATAAATAGACTCAATCCCATTCAAAAAAAGCTCAATCTGCTCATAAAAGAGGGAAACCAACTATATGAAGAGCAGATGAGTGCATATGGACAACTTCGTGGGTTTAGAAAACCAATATCTCTACTAGTACATGATGAGCTAGATGGAGGGGAGTCTCGACAGCTTAATGCTTTTGAGACAAATACCTATAAGATGCCAAGATAAGTTATGGACAAAGAGTACTTCTATAGTCCACCCCCTATTGAGATTCAAGATGAAAAAATTATTAAAACATATAGTACCCCTCTTCGATATTTAACCTACCTTATATTAACTATCTCCATCTTTCTTATACTATATTTTATATGTAAAAAAATTTTTAATATCTCTAATGACCAATATATTTTAACCTCAATAGTTTCATTTTTTAATAAGTATCTTTTCCTCTCTTTTGATATATCCACTATACTAATAATGTTACTTTTTCAATCTCGCAAATCATTAAATCTTCAAAAAATTAGTACTTTTTTTATATTTATCTCTATACTTTTTATTTTAACCCATACAATTATGACATATCATACCCCTCCTATACTTATTAATCAAAAAAACATCTTTGAGACAACTCATCTAGTAACTATATGGATATTTTGTATCTTCTTTTTTAACTATCTTGCCAATCAATATCTAATAGACATACCTTTTAGAATTTTTCTTAATATGCGTACTCATATTATTAAAAATATTGACCTTTTCACCTCAGTAAAAGAGTATACTGAACACCATAAAAAAAACCATATATATATAGATATTATCCCCTTAGCTGAAACAGATAAAGATAGTGAGGAGTTTTTAAAGATACAGACTATGTATATTCGTCTTGTTAAGTTTTGGTATGCCCAAAAAAACTATATCTTTAAGTTACGATACTACTTTCCTCTACTCATTACTCTAAGTGGATTAATATACTTTTTTTATCTTCTTGACTTTATTGAAGATATTCCAGATATAAAATTTGACCAAAAATATATGCTAATGATACTCTCACTTAGTATGCTATACTTTGTTATGAGCCACCATATTCACACCTTTCTTAACTCACGATTCTATATGCAAAATATCTTAAAAGAGCTAGATAGAACCTATTTTAATAACCAAGAGTATCGACAGCAGATTAAACTCTTTTTAGATAGAAATTTTCTTATCTATATTCATGACAAACAGCAAGATACACACTTTTGTCTAAATGAGTCTAAAGACTTTCAAGAGTTTATTGCTCAAGAGAGAGCTGATGAAGAGGGGCGAAACTTAATTGTTATGGTCTATATCTCTTTTTTTATGATTCTATTTATTGAAGTAATGGTAAATCGTTACCAACCATAAAATAAGGAGTTTCAAGCATGAGAACAGAGAGTTGTATTCGTAAAAGCCTTAGACTTATTCAGACTGAGAAGATGCTTATTATCATAAAAGAACTTGCAAATATAAAAAAGATATTAGAGTTTTTTTATGGATATAATGATATTCAGGGGGATAAACTAGAGACTAAACCAATAAAACAAAATATTCGATTTTTACATGAAGATATTAAAGCACTTCATAATAAAATTGAGCATCTACAAAAAATTAATCACAATTTAAAAGAGCAAGAGAGTATGCTCTTCTTAATCCAATATGACCATGTCCGTATTGAGATTGAGGATATGCTTCATGTTATTCAAGCTCTATACCACAAGATGCAACAGCTATTTGGAGAGACTCTTAACCAATATCTACCATACCCTGTACTTGGTAGACGCTTCTCAAACAGTGGTATTATGATGTATCTAAATAACTACTTTAGAGAGCTACACAAATCTCTCTCTAAAGATAATAAACCTCCTAAGAATCTAATGTTAAGCTGGAACTACAGAACAGGTTTTCAGTATCGTATTTTTCTTAATCGTGAAATTAAACGAGAAAACTACAAAAAAAATACATATAACAACTATATTGATTTACCATATTGGTACTATGAACTACCTATGCTTCTTCCTGCTATTACTCATGAGGTTGCCTATATCTCTTTACGAAATCCTTCAAAGATATTACAAAAGTTGTCTGATTCATTAGAGAAAAAGATATACTCCTTTTTACATAACCCTAAAAATAATTTTGTGCAAGAGGTACAAGATATTATAGGCTATGAAGCCTACAGTTCTGACCTAACACGTGTTATCTTAGGAGATGTTATTGCTTATCAGATTCATGGTATCTCATATATTCATGCTCTATTTCACAATATTATTGGAGAGAAACTCTCACCAAACTTTTTAAAGCTTATATATGATGACAAAGGAAAATCTAACTTCCTACTTCTTCCTAACGAGTGGCTCTTTAGCCAAAAAAAAGACCATTCTATATTGCGACTACACTTTATGTTGAGTTTTATAGAGAAAAGAGAGTACTATGATGAGATGTACGATTTACTTCTTCATATTATGCCTCTACCAAATAGAGAGGGAGAGAGAAAACAGAAAGGGCATGGCTTTAATGAGGTCTACAAACACAACCACCCAAACTACTACAACTCCTACAAGAGTGTTCAAAACTATCTCTCTCAACTTCTCTATACACTTTTACTATGGAAAGATAAACACTATGTAGAGCTAAAAAAGATTAAAGATATTGAGAATGCTCCTAACTTTCAATTACTTTGGGACGAACGCTTTGAACAACTAAAAAAATCTGAAGAGGTAATGCACCAAAATAACTTTAGACGTGAAATTCATAAAAAAATAAGCAATATAGAGTTTCCAAAAGATGAACCTATTATATATATTATGGAGCTAGGAAAAGCACGAAAAGATATTAGGGAAAATGCCAATATTATTAAGCTTATTCAAAATGAGTTAAAACAATCTGAAAACTCAGCACAACTATTAGGTGAATCTATTAAACTACAACTTGCTGTCTATGGCATATATGATTGGGTTACAATTAAAGAGAAGTCATCTACTATTAACATTGTAGATGCTCTTAATATATTTTTAAAAAGAGAGAAGAGTGATTCAAAACAATTAAAATACTTTATGACAAAACAAGTTCTTATAAAAATGGCACCTACTATTATTGGAGAGATTAAATGTAAAGAGAATATGGACTTTTCTGTTATTTTTAATATAGAAGTGGCAAAGAGTATCAACTATGAGAAGTGCAGTAATGGCTATGATGACTTAAAAGCATCTATTAACCATATTAGAACTAAACTAGAGAATAATAGAAAACTGTTTAGTGTTGCCAATATCTTTAAATCGTTAGGACCAAAAGATTTAACTGTTATTATAGAAAATAGTAATCTAAACTATATTTTCAAGCTCTTAGAGATAATTAATCAAAAGACGCAAAAAGAGAGAACAAAAAAAGGAGCAATACTTCGCACATTTACAATTATCTGTTCACCTTTTAATAAAAAAATAACTATAAAAAGCCAACTACCAAGTGAGAAGTTTGCACTTGTCTCATACCTACGTATTAGTAATGACTTTGATATAGATAAACAAAAAAAAAGTCTTATAGAAGAAAAATATATGGACAGCTTTACTGAGATAACAGGTGTAATGGATTTTAGAATTCAATGGAAAGAAAATATCACAATCGATATAGTTATTGACTACTACAATAGGAAAATTAGAAATAAGTACTTAACAGACTTTCAAACAAAAATTGAAAAAATTCTCCTCTAAAAAGAGGAGGAGTTAGATTACTTCTTTAACTCTATCTTAGCAGTATCTCTAAGCTCTTTAGTTTTCTTTTTCATAAACTCTTCAAACTTTTTTCCAGCTAGATTATTTTTAATCTGCTCTTTTACAGAATCAAATGGTTTTACACCAGCCTCTTTTTTATCATCAAGCATTATAATATGATAACCAAATTGAGTCTTAACAGGCGTTTTAGTATACTCACCCTTTTTAAGTTTATCAGCAGCTTCTGAAAACTCTGGTACCATCATTTTAGGTTCAAACCAACCTAAATCACCACCATCTTTACCTGATGGACCTGTTGACTTTGATTTTGCAAGTTCAATAAATTTTGCTTGTTTATCTTTTGCACTATCTAACTCTTTAATAAGAGCTTTTGCTTCATCTTCTCCCTTTACAAGAATGTGTCTTGCTTTTAACTGTTTAGGTGTTGTATAGAGATTTTTATTTTTCTTGTACTCATCTTGAAGTTGCTCTTTAGTTATATTATCTTCAATATTTTTCATCTCTTTTCTAAGCCATAAATCTAGTGCTAAATCTCTTTTCATAGCCTCTAATTGAGTTTTATACTCTTTTGTATTTTCAATCCCACTCTTTAGAGCCTCTTGCGTAAGTAGTTTTCTGTCAACTACCATATCAAGAACCCTATTTTTCATCTCTGGAGGAAGTGAAGATAGATTCATTCCTGATTGACCAAGAGTTGAAGTAACTTCTTCTTCTGTAATTGGTACACCATTAACCGTTCCATAACTCTCATTAGCTTGTATTGCTGTTAATAGCACCATTGATACTAATGCAATTTTTTTAATCATTATATAACCTTTATATATTTTTTTGTTTATGCTATATTACACAACTATACTTAATAGTCGTTAAATATTATACTAAAGCCATTGCTCTTTTAACAATATTTTCAATTGTAAAGCCAAATTTACTAAAAAGTAAATCAGCAGGTGCCGATGCTCCAAAACTCTCCATACCTAAAACATCATCTGCATAACGATAGTACTCTGTAGCTGTTGAAGCCTCTACGGCTAATACTTTTGTCATAGGGCGAATAACTTTCTTTTTGTACTCCTCATCTTGCTCATTAAAGAGGTCAAGACATGGAACAGAGACAATATTTGCTTTGATTCCCTTATCTTCTAACACGCAACCTGCATTTAGACAAAGCATTAACTCCGACCCTGAAGCCATTATGGTTACTCCTGCACCCTCTCTCTCTTTTACTAGGTATGCCCCTCTTGATACATCTCCAAAGTCACGCTCAGGTTTTAATGTTTTTAGTTTTTGACGTGAGAGTACAAAACCATGAGGTGCGTCCATTTTTAGTGCCATCTTCCATGCCTCTACATTCTCTGTAGCATCAGCAGGTCTCCAAACATAGAAGTTTGGTAAAGCTCTAAATTGGCTTAACTGCTCAATAGGCTCATGAGTTGGTCCATCTTCTCCAACTCCAATGCTATCGTGTGTCCAAATAAAGAAGTTTTTAATGCCACTCAATGCAGCAATTCTAACACTTGGTTTTAAATAGTCAGAGAAGACAAAAAAGGTTGCATTAAAAGGAATAATAGTTCCATATAGTGCCATAGCATTAGTAATTGCACCCATAGCGTGTTCTCTAATTCCAAAGTGTATATTTCGCCCCTTTGGAAAGTCTCCCATATCTTTTAACTCTGTTTTATTTGATGGTGCAAGGTCGGCCGAACCACCTACAAAGCTTGGAAGTGCTTTAGCAATAGCATTTAAAATTTTACCATTAGAGTCTCTAGTCGCCATAGATGGCTCATTTGTAAAGTCAGGGAACTCAATAGTAGAGATATCTGGATTAAGTAGCCTCTCCATAGCTAAGTTCTGCTCAACTAGTGGGGCTTGTTTATGAAGGTGAATCCACTGCTTCTCTAACATCTCCCCTCTCTCAACTGCACTTCTAAAACGAACTAAAACATCTTCTGGAATATAGAATTTTTCATCAGGGAAGCCCTCTTTGGCTTTTGCTTGAGAAATAATCTCTTCTCCAAGAGGAGCACCATGAGTAGAGGCAGACCCCT
>JALWNF010000063.1 GCA_026995985.1 Campylobacteraceae bacterium | reverse complement strand
TAGCAATATCATAATCTCCTCGTGTATGAGGTGAAGCTAGAACTTTAAGAAGAACTACTAACTCCTGCTTGTCTTTTGTAGGAAACTTTGTTGCAGCATATCTTAAACCTAACATTGGAGCCATAGAGGCATTTAAAAGATTTTGAGAAACAGGAGAAAAGATATATCCACCTAACATAAAATAGCGTGGCATCTTATCGTACTCTAACTCTGCATAGGTAGTGTGTTCATTACTTAATGTCTTTGGAAGGGTTGCATGAAGTGTCATCTTTTTACCATTGCGAATAATATCTAAAGTTACCTTGTCACCATATTGAAGTAAATCTATATAGTATTTAAAGTGTGTATATTGATTCTCTCTAAACTCTACAGTTCCATCATTTTCTATTTTATGTCCATTGATAGCTGTAATAATATCCTCCTTTTTAAGGATATCTTTTAATACAGAGTTATAGACAATATCTACTACTAAAATTCCCCCTTCATCTTCAGACAAATGATAGTACTCTTTTAAAGTAGGGTTTTCAATCTTATCTGTCATAATACCTAACTTTGGAAATCCATCTAGTTTACCATCTTCTATATCTTTTAAAAAGTGTTTAATCATATCTACAGGAACCATATAGCCTATATTTTGAGAAAATGTAATTCCCTGCATTACTACACCTACAATCTTTCCATTAGAAATAGCAGGTCCACCTGAGTTTCCAGGATTTATTGCAGCATCAATCTGAATAGCTAAAAAACTCTTTCCACTATGTGCATAGACATTATGCTCTATTCGAGAGACAATTCCTTTACTGACCGATATAGTATGTCCACCCATTGGATACCCATAGACAGTTACCTTATCTTGCATATTTGGCAAATCTCCAAACTCTAAAGGGGTTGTATTTTTAAAGAACTCTTTGTCTTTTACCTCTAAAAGTGCTAAGTCAATATCGTGAGAGACATAAAGAACTTTTGCCTGATAACGTTTAGTATCACCATACTTTTTTACTTCTATAAATGTCTCATTTGCTACTACATGAGCATTTGTCAAGATACGATTACCAGAGATAATACTTCCTGAACCACTTGAACGTTGAACTGAAGAGTTCCAAGGCTCTAAATAGTTAGTTGCCTTAGAGACTGTATAGATTTTAACAATAGATGAGTCTATACTCTGAGAATATGAAAACAAAAAAGTTATGATTAACACTGCTAACAGTCTAAATACTCTTTTCATATATTACCTTATAATTGATTTATGCTTAAGCTTAACAGAAAAATATTAAACCATTAAACAACGTAATATTAAGCAATGGATATAATAGCAAAAAAAAATTAGGAGTTGTATAATATGGCAACAATTTCAATGGGAGACATTAAAAAAGGTGTTCGTTTAGAGCTAGATGGTAATCCTTATAGAGTAGTAGATTTTCAACATGTAAAGCCAGGTAAAGGTGCAGCTTTTGTTAGAATGAAGATAAAAAACCTATCTAATGGAAAAGTAATAGAGAAGACTGTTCATGCTGGAGATAAGTTTGAAACACCAAATTTAGAACATAAAACTATGCAGTATTTGTATGATGATGGTGATATGTTACAGTTTATGGATACAACTACCTATGATCAAATTGGATTAACCCATGAACAAGTAGGAAAAGATACCTTTAACTTTATGGTTGATGGTATGGAGACTGAAATTTTATTTCACAATGGAAAAGCTATATCTGTTGAGATTCCACAAACTTTTGTATATGAGGTAGTAGAGACCCCACCAAACTTTAAAGGTGACTCACAAGGTGGTAAAAAACCTGCAACTCTTGAATCAGGTGCTGTAGTACAGGTTCCATTTTTTATTCTTGAAGGTGATAAAATTAAAGTAGATACTACTGAAGGTAAATACCTAGAAAAAGCAAAATAGAGAGTTAGAGCCTATAGAAATATAGGCTCATATTTTAAATTGGAGTAGTAGAGCTATACTAGCTTATAAACTCTCAAACTCAATGGATGCAACCTTGGGGGCTACAGATGTACTCAAAATGGAACTAGCTAAATATCCTGCACCTAAGATAATATTTAACTCTGACCGCGAGGTAGTCGTGTAACTCTGCATGAAGGAGGACAATATACAAACCTGAGTTCGACTTAAAGCTAGAATTCCCTTAATTTATTAATTTGGAGGAAAGTATATCAATAAATATAGAGAGATTTATATAATCAAGAGTTAAGGTGCTACAAAAATAGAACACCTTAATATAACTCTACTTATATCTAAAAGTAATACGCCCCTTATCAAGACTATATGGAGTAAGTTCTACCTTTACTTTATCTCCTGGTAAGATTTTAATATAGTGCATTCTCATCTTTCCTGCAATATGACATAAAATAACATGTCCATTGTCAAGCTCTACTCTAAAAGTTGCATTTGGAAGTGCCTCAATTACTTTCCCATCAATCTCAATTACATCATTTTTGCCCATCTATTTTCTCCTTTTTTAATATGTCTCTATTTTACTCTTTGAATGCTTATAAATTGTGTGTCGGTTGAGCATTAGTTAAAATAACTGCTTTTCCATTAACAACGGCTACAGTATGCTCATAGTGTGAAGAGCGAAGTCCATCTTGACTTACTACTGACCATTTATCCTCTAAGACAATAGGCTCTTCACTCTTTTGACAAATCATTGGCTCTATACAAAATACCATACCATTTTTAATCTTTGGTCCTTGTTTTGGTTTTCCATCTACATAGTTAGGAATATTTGGCTCCTCATGGGGTTTTTTACCAATACCATGACCACAAAAATCTCTTAATGGCACATAACCTCGCTCTCTAATAAAGGTCTCTAAAAGATAAGAAAGCTCTTTAAATCTCATACCAACTCTAATATTCTCTATTGCATAGTAGAGTGCATCTTTTGCACAAGCTATAAGCTCCTCATCCTCTTTAGAAATCTTGCCAATAGGCATGGTTATAGCTGCATCACCAAAATAGCCATCTAGTTTAGCTCCTAAATCTAAACCTAAAATATCACCATTTTGAACTCTATAATCTGTAGGAACACCATGTATACAAACTTCATTAAGAGAGGTACATACAGAAGCAGGAAAGCCATATAGACCTTTAAAAGAGGGAGTTGCTCCGTGTTGGCGAATAAATACTTCACCCATGGCATCAATCTCTTTTAAAGTCATTCCAACAGTAACATTTTCTTGGAGATATTTAAGCGTTTTACCAACAATCTCACCAGCTTTTGCAAGTTTGGTGAGTTCGTTAGGTTTTCTAAGTGCAATAGCCATTATAGACCTACTGCACCTAAAGTTTCATATTTGTTCATGTAGATTTGTGCTTCAATTTTTCTCATTGTATCAAGAGCAACTTGAACAATAATTAAAACAGAGACTCCACCAAAGTAGAATGCTGCTCCCATTGAGTTAATTAATATAAATGGAACTGTAGAGATAATTGCTAAGTAGAGTGCTCCTGCACCTGTTAATCTACTTGCAACCTCATTAATAAACTCTTTTGTATGCTCACCTGGGCGAACACCAGGAATAAACCCACCTTGACGTTTTAGGTTATCTGCAATATCTTTAGCGTTAAATGCAATAGATGCATAGAAAAATGCAAAGAATATAACTAATACAAAAGTAGCAATATTAAATCCAATACTACCTGGTGCTAAAATATCTGCAATCGCTTTAGCAATACTATTGTCTGTATGTCCTAAAAGGGTAATAGGGAACATCAATACAGCCGAAGCAAAAATTGGAGGAATTACCCCTGATAGATTTATTTTGATTGGAATATAGTTCATTACTCTTTTATTTTGATTTTGCATTATTGTCTTTCTTGAGTAGGAGATAGGTATTCTACGCTCTCCAAGTTCAATATAGATAATTATAAAAATAGTTGCCAAGACAATAGCCAATATTGCAAGAACTGTAATAAATGATAATGCACCAGTATTAACCAAAGTCATTGTATTTGAAATAGCAGCAGGAATTCCTGAGACAATACCAGCAAAAATGATAAGCGAAATACCATTACCTATACCACTTTGAGTAATACGCTCACCAATCCACATAAGCAACATTGTACCTGTCAACATAGAGACTGTTGTAATAATGGTAAATGTAACTGGCTCCATAAGTACAGCACCCTTCATATTTTGAAGACCTATAGAGACGCCAAAAGCTTGAACAAGGGTAATAAATATAGTTGCATAACGGATAATCTGCATATATTTTTGCATTCCATCACGCTCTTTTTTCATCTGACCAATATTTGGAAAGGTTGCAGCAAGAAGCTCCATTACAATAGAGGCTGTAATGTAAGGCATAATTCCTAGTGAGATAATTGAGAAACGCTGAATGGCTCCACCCGAAAACAGGTTTGCCATACCACCAACGCCAGTTCCATCAAAAAATGATGCAATTACGGCAGTATCAACACCAGGAACTGGTACATATGCTAAAACTCTGTAGGCAAATAGAAATCCAAAAGTAATCAGTATTTTTTGAGTTAAAGCATTACTCATGGTTATTTACCACTCGTTGTAACAGCTTCATCTTTTATTTTAGATGCCAAATCTTTAGCACCTATACCGATAAGCTTTACTTTTGTTACAGATTTTTTAAGTTTATAGACAGACTTAATTGTCTCTAATGTAATCTCTTCAAGCTCTGCAACAGCCTTATTTTTTTCAATATTAATTGAGTGAGGTTTAGTTACTCTTGAGCTAAAACCAATCTTTGGAACTCTTTTATATAGTGGCATTTGACCACCCTCAAAACCTCTCTTCTCTTTATAACCTGTTCTTGACTTTTGACCTTTGTTACCACGTCCAGCTGTTTTACCATTTCCTGAACCTTGCCCCCGTCCAACACGTTTTCTGTTACGTGTTGAACCTGGAGCTGGTTGTAAATTGTGTAAACCCATATCTACTCCCTTACGCTTTAATTCTTGTAAGTGCATCGACTGTAGCTCTTACAAGGTTGTTAGGATTGTTTGAACCCAATGATTTTGCAATAACATCTTGAATACCTGCTAGTTCAAGTACAGGTCTCATCGCACCACCTGCAATTGTCCCTGTACCCTCAGATGCTGGTCTTAAGATAATACGACTTGCACCACTTTTTTGTTCAATATCATGAGCAATAGTTGTACCCTTAATATTAACTTTTACAAGAGATTTAAAAGCATCATCAACTGCTTTTTTAATAGCATCTGGAACCTCTTTGGCTTTACCTGTACCATAACCAATAGTACCGTTTTTGTCACCAATTACAACAAGAGCAGTAAATCTAAAACGTCTACCACCCTTTACAACTTTAGTAACACGACCAATATTTACAATTCTCTCTTCAAATTTATCTCTATCTATACTCTCTGCTAACATTCACCTTCTCCTTAAAACTTAATTCCAGCTTCTCGTAAAGCGTCTGCAAATGCTGCAACAACACCATGATAGAGATAACCATTTCTATCGAAAACAATCTTTTCAATATTTTTAGCCTTAAGAGCATCTGCCATTGCGACAGCCACTTTTTTAGCATCTTCTCTGTTTGCTTTTAGACCCATTTTACGACCATCTGCTGCTGCAATAGTAACTCCTGCAACATCATCAATAGCTTGAGCGTAAACATGTCTATTTGATTTAAAGATAGATACTCTTGGAAGTTCTGCTGTTCCAGAGATTTTAGCTCTTACTCTCTTTTTACGCTGAACTCTTAGTCTATTTTTTCTCTTTTGAATACTTTTTAACATACTATTCTCCTACTATTTAGCTGACTTTCCAGCTTTTCTGATAATAACTTCATCAGTATACTTAACACCTTTACCTTTATATGGCTCTGGTGGTCTAAAGCTTCTAATCTTAGCAGCAACTTGACCAATAGTCTGTTTGTCAGTACCCTTAATATGAATAAGGTTCTTCTCTACTGTAATCTCTACACCATCTGGAATATCAAAATTAATCGGGTGAGAAAAACCTAACTGTAAATTAAGTGTTTTACCTTGAACAGCAGCTCTATATCCAACACCATTAATCTCTAAAGATTTTTGGAAACCTTTATCGAGTCCTTCAATAATATTTGCAAACAGTGCTCTATAAGTTCCCCAGAATGCAGAACTCTCTTTATCTTCACCTACTCTTGAAAATATTACCTTATCTTCATCAATAGAGATTCCAACTCTACCATAAGTCTCAAGTCTCTTCTCTAAATTACCCTTTTTAGCAACAATAGCTGTACCATCTACAGAGACATCTATACCTTTAGCAATGGTTACAGGCTGTTTTCCTATTCTTGACATATCTTCTCCTTACCAAATACTACAGATAACTTCACCACCAACCTTTTGCTTGAATGCTTCATCATTTGCAATCACACCTTTGTTGGTAGATACTACTAATGTTCCGTAACCATTTTTAAAACTTCTAATCTCATTGGCACTCTGATATACTCTTCTTCCCGGTTTTGAGATTTTTTTAATTTCATTGATTACACTATGACCATTTTCGTCATACTTAAGTACTACTTGAATACTCTTTTTATTATTTCCTTCTTCTTTTACTTTATAACTCTCAAGGTAACCTTTATCTACTAAAATAGAAACAGTAGCCTCAATTGTCTTTGAGTAAAGAAGTGTTGTTGTGTCTAATCTTCTTTGTGCTGCATTTCTTATTCGAGTAAGAGAGTCTGCAATTATATCTGTCATCATCTTTTACTTCTCCTTACCAGCTTGATTTTTTCATACCAGGGATTAAGCCCTCGTTTGCCATTTTTCTTAAACAGATTCTACACAGACCAAAATCTCTATAGACAGAGTGAGGTCTACCACAAATGTTACATCTTGTATATGCTCTAGTACTAAACTTAGCTGGTCGCTTCTGTTTAGCTATCATTGATTTTTTAGCCATTAGTTCTTTCCTTTAGCAAAAGGCATTCCTAGTTTCTCTAAAAGAGTAAATGCCTCTTTATCATTTTCGGTACTTGTTACAATTGTAATATTCATACCGTGAGTCTTAATAATTTTATCAAACTCTACCTCTGGGAACATAAGTTGCTCATCAAGACCAAAGTTATAATTACCACGTCCATCAAACCCTTTTCTTGGTACACCTCTAAAGTCTTTTACTCTTGGAAGTGCAATAGAGATAAGCTTATCTAAAAAGTTATACATATTTTCACCACGTAGGGTAACTTTGATTCCTGAAGGAGACCCCTCTCTAGCTTTAAATCCTGCAACCGATTTTTTAGCATTAACAATAACTGCCTTTTGACCAGCAATTAGTGAAATAGTATCTGCCATGTTAGTGATGAGCTTATTATCTTTTCCCTCTTCACCAGCACCAACAGAGATAATAATCTTCTCAAGCTTAGGTGTCTGCATTACATTTTTAATACCAAGCTCTTCACGTAGAGCTGGAGTAATGTCAATATACTTTTGTTTCATTCTACTCATAGGATTATGCCTCTACTTTTTTTACATTAGATATATGAATTGGCATCTCTTTCTTTACGAAACCACCATCTTTATTCTCTTCAGTTGGTTTAACAGCTTTTATAGCAAGTTTACAACCCTCGACGATAACAGCATCTTTCTTCTTAAGTACCTTAAGAACTTGTGCTATTTTACCTTTATCATCACCAGCAATGACCATAACTTGGTCACCCTTTTTAATTTTAAATTTTTTATTTGCCATTACCACACCTCTGGAGCAAGTGATACAATCTTCATAAACCCTGCATGTCGTGTCTCACGAGCTACAGGACCAAATATACGAGTACCAATTGGTTGTTTTTTATCATCAATAATTACAGCAGCGTTGTCATCAAATCTAATTAAAGAGCCATTCTCTCTTTGAATCTCTTTATGAGTTCTAACAACAACAGCTTTCACTACTTTACCTTTTTTAACTTTTCCAGTTGGAAGAGCCTTTTTTACAGAGGCAACAATAACGTCGCCAACTGAAGCGTATCTTCTCTTGGAACCACCAAGAACTTTAATACACATAATCTCTTTAGCACCACTGTTATCAGCAACAGTCAATCTTGTAAAACCTTGTATCATTACTCTTCTCCTGATTTAACAATTTCTAAAAGCCTAAAACTCTTTCTTTTAGAGATTGGTCTACACTCTATAGCTGAGACTACATCTCCTACTTTTGCTGTAGACTTTTCATCATGAATAAGATACTTTTTAAATCTCTTTACAGTCTTATGGTATCTTGGGTGAAGAACTTTACGCTCAACTATAATAGTAGCTGTCTTCTCACCTGCAATTTTAATTACTGTACCAGTTATTTGTCTTTTTGGCATCTCTCTACCCCTTACTTCGCAGCAGCTGTAAGTGCTGTTAGGATTCTAGCGATATCTCTTCTCGCTACTCTCAACTCACTAGTATTAGTAAGTTGCATAGTCTTTTGCTTTGCTTTAAGTGCAAAAAGCTCTAACTTTTTCTCTTTAAGCATTGCATTTAACTCTTCTACGCTTTTATCTTTAATATCAGTATATTTCATTACTATCCTTCGCAGAGATAATTTTACATTGGAATGGAAGTTTATGTAGAGCAAGTGTTAATGCTTCTACTGCCACATTCTCAGGAACACCAGCAACTTCAAATATAATTCTTCCTGGCTTAATGTTCATTACCCACTCTTCAACTGCACCTTTACCTTTACCCATTCTTGTCTCAAGAGGTTTTTTAGTAAGAGGTTTATCAGGGAAAACTCGAATCCAAGATTTACCTTGTCTCTTCATTCTACGAGTCATTGTAATTCTAGCAGCTTCAATCTGTCTTGAGTTGATTCTTCCTGCACTTGTAGCTTTAAGTGCAAACTCACCAAACTCAATCTTATTACCTCTAAATGATTTACCTCTGTTACGACCCTTCATTACCTTACGGTATTTTGTTCTTTTAGGCATTAACATAACTATTCACCTCTCTTTTGACGTGGCTTACGACCACCTCTTTTCTCTTCTTTTGCTTCAGCCTGAATACCTTTTGCAAGTACTTCACCTTTAAAAATCCAAACTTTAACACCAATAATTCCATAAGTAGTATGTGCTTCAGCAAAACCATAATCAATTTTAGCTCTAAGTGTATGAAGAGGAACACGCCCCTCTAAGTACCACTCAGTTCTAGCCATCTCAGCTCCACCTAATCTACCTGAGACAGAGACTTTAATTCCTTTTGCACCAGATTTTAATGCACCCTGAATTACTTTTTTCATAGCACGTCTAAAAGCAACACGACGCTCTAGTTGAGTCGCAACATTTTCAGCAGCTAGTTGTGCAGAGGCTTGAGCTCTTTTCTCCTCTTTAATATTAATAGCAATATCTTTTTTGAACATCTTATTAAGTTTAGCTTTTAACTTCTCTATATCTGCACCCTTTTTACCAATAATAATTCCAGGACGTGCAGTAACAATAGTTACTCTTGCTTTTTTTGCTGTTCTTTCTATAATAATATTGGAGACACCTGCATAGAATAGCTCTTTTTTAAGATACTTTCTAAGTTGATAATCTTCTGCAATAAAGTTTACCGTTCTCTCTTTTTTTGGAAACCATCTGCTTTCCCAATTTCTGTTGATTCCAAGTCTAAGACCTATAGGATTAACTTTTTGACCCATACTATGCCTCCTTCGCTTTTGCTACTTCTACCAAGATGTGAGCTGTTGGCTTAAGAATTCTACTAGCTGTTCCTCTTGCTCTTGGTCTCCATCTCTTCATTGATGCTGCTTTGTCTACTCTACAAGAGGTAATTACTACTTCTTCTGGCTCAAAATCACCATTGGCAACAGCAGAAGCGATAACTTTAGAGATAACTCTAGCTGCTTTGTTTGGCATAAACTCTAATGAAGCAAGTGCAAGTTCTGCATTCATACCCTGCACCTCTCTTGCTATTAATCTTGCTTTAGTTGGTGATACTCTTGTAAATTTTAATAATGCTCTACTCATATTAACACCTTACCCTTTTCTCTGAACAGAGCCTTTGTGACCCTTAAATGTTCTTGTTGGTGCAAATTCACCTAGTTTGTAACCTACATGATTCTCTGTAATAAATACAGGAATAAACTGTCTCCCATTGTGAACATTGATTGTTAAACCAATAAATTCAGGGAAAATAACAGAGCGTCTTGACCAAGTTTTAATAGGTTTATGAGACCCCTCTGCTTTTGCTTTTAAAACTTTTTTCTTTAAATGTTCATCTATAAATGGACCTTTTTTAGTTGATCTTGCCATCTCTTACCCTTACTTCTTTCTCTTAGAGATAATTAACTTATCACTAGCTTTTTTCTTACGAGTCTTATAACCTTTAGTTGGCATACCCCAAGGCGATACAGGGTGTCTTCCTGAGTTGGTCTTACCTTCACCACCTCCGTGTGGGTGGTCAATTGGGTTCATAGCAGACCCTCTAGTTTGCGGTCTAATACCTCTGTGTCTTTGACGACCAGCTTTACCACCAACTACGTTTATCCAATCCTCAGACCCAACTGTACCAATAGTTGCCATACACTCACCAAGTATATATCTCATCTCACCAGATGGAAGTCGCAAAGATACATATTTACCATCTCTACCCATAATCTGTGCATAACCTCCAGCTGAACGAGCAATTGAGCCACCTTGACCAGGATTAAGCTCAATATTGTGAACTAATGTTCCAATAGGAATAGCCTTAAGCTTCATTGCATTACCTGTTACAATATCAAGCCCAGACTCAGCAGACATAATTTTGTCTCCAACTTTCATACCTTTAGCCTGAAGCACATATCTTCTATCACCATCTGTATATTTAACTAAACAGATTCTACAAGTTCTATATGGGTCATACTCAACAGTAGCTACTGTTCCCTCAACACCAAACTTATTTCTCTTAAAGTCAATAATTCTATAAAGCTTTTTAGCTCCACCCTCTCTGTGACGAGATGTGATTCTACCATTTGAATTTCTCCCAGCAGAACGAGGAAGCTTTTTAAGAAGACTTCTTACACTTGCCTTTGCTGTAATGTCACCACTATCAAGATTCGTAATATAACGACGACCTGCAGAGGTTGGTTTATATGATTTTATTGCCATTTATTCTTCCTTATACTGCTAAGCTATCAATTTTTGCATCTTCAGGTAAGAAGACATAGAACTTTTTCAAATCAGCTCTTTTCCCTTCAATCCCTTTAAATCTTTTAACTTTGCCATTAACTCTCATTGAGTTTACCTTCAATGGTTTAATACCAAAGTACTCTTTGAAAACCGCTTTAAGGCTGTTTTTTGTCATTCTAGGGCTAGTCTGAACAACAAGTACACCATCTTCTTGCATTGCAAGAGTTTTTTCTGTGTATAGTATTGATTTAATATCTGTAATATCTGCCATCTTAGCTCTCTTTTGTTAATTTTTCCCAAACAGCTTTTTCAATTACCACTGAGTGGTAAGCAGCTGCTAGATATGCGTTAAGCTCATTTGCCTCAATTAAATATGCATTTTGAAGGTTTCTAAATGCAAGGAATGTTTTGTCATCAATTAGCTCTTTAACAACCAAAACATCTCTTTGACCAAGTTCTTTAACAAATACAGCGGCATCTTTAGTTTTACCTGACTCAATAGTAACATTATCAACAACAAAAAGTTTTTCATTAGCTGCTAACTCTGCTAGTGCAAAGTTAAGTGCCAACTTTTTCTGTTTTTTGTTTACTTTTTGGTTGTAGTTTCTATTATTTTGAGGACCAAATGCAACACCACCACCAACAAACAGAGGAGAACGCTTAGAACCTGCTCTTGCACGTCCTCCACCCTTTTGAGACCAAGGCTTCTTACCACCACCAGAAACCATTGAACGGTTTTTAGCTTGTGCTGTGTTTGCTCTTAGTCCAGCAGCATACGATTTACAATACAAGTAAAGGTTATGTGGGTTAATACCTAAAAATGACTCTGGAAGGTCACTTGTTTTAATTACTGTTGTACTCATTATTTAACAATCCTTACTAATCCTCTAGCACCATTGTGTCCAGGAACTGAACCTTTTAATACTAAAATTTGGTTTTCAGCATCAAATGAGATAACTTCATTTTTAACTGTAACTTTTGTGTTTCCATACTGACCTGGCATCTTTTTACCTTTTTGTACACGACCTGGCCACTCAGCATTACCGATTGAACCTATTCTTCTACCAAATCTATGACCATGAGATGATGGACCACCACCAAATCCGTGACGCTTCATACCACCTTGGAAACCACGACCTTTAGTCTTTAGAGAAGTCTTTACAACTTGTGCATCTCCTAAAGCCTCTGTTGAGTAGTCACCTGCCTCTGTACCTTGAGCTACTCTAATTGTCATGAATTTATTAAACTCTTTACCAATCCCGAATTTAGCCTGTTGACCTTCAATACTCTTGTTGATTTTTTTGCTACTGTGGTAAGCTACAAGTGCTTTACCATCTTCACGAACTTCACACACTTTAGTTTCGATAACTTTTAAAAGAGTTACAGGAACACTTGGAACACCAACTGTTCTGCTCATACCTACTTTTTCTACAATAAATTCCATCATCTACTCCTATCTGTCCATTGAACGAATTTCAACATCAACTTCTGGAGCAAGGTCTAGCTTCATAAGTGAATCTATCGTATCCGAAGTCGCTGAAACAATATCAATCATTCTTGCATGAATTCTAATCTCAAACTGCTCACGTGAATCTTTGTTTACGTGTGGAGATTTAATTACAGTATACTTCTTAATCTTTGTTGGCATTGGAATTGGGCCAATAAGCTCTGCACCTGTTCTCTTAACAGCCTCAACTATTGAAGCAACTGAACGGTCTAAAACACGATGATCATAAGCTTTAAGCTTAAGTCTAATCTTTTCCATTTAATTTACCTTATAAAGAACTCGTTAAGTTACTGATTCTCACAGTTCTTAACTAAATTTTGGAGCCGAATTATACCGATTTTATCTTTTATAGAGGTAGTATTTTATGCTATTTTTTGTTTATTTTGATATTTTGTTTCCTTTTTAAAAGGAAAATGTTATTATTTTATTACTAAAATTAAAAAGGTATACTATGCAACTACTAGAGTATTTCTACAATAGAAATAATGAAATAATTACCTATCATCAAAGAAAATTCAATCTTCCACAATCAGATAAAATTTTACTATATGGCTCACCAGCGTCAGGAAAAACATCTCTTGTTTTGGATTATCTTATGAATTATGACTCTGAATTAACCCTATATATTGACTTTCAAGACCCAAAGTTTCAATTTTATGATATGATGGAGGAGGATATAGAGACATTTATTAAAGCAAATGAGATAGAAATTTTAGTATTAGACCACTATGAGCACGAATATTTTGAAAAACTACCAAATGTAAAAAAAATTATTATTGTCTCAAATAATTTTTATAATTATGGGAAAAATTTTAAATATCTAAACCTACCTCTACTAGACTATGAAGAGTTTTTCTCTTTTCAAAAGCGTGGTACAGAAAAGCAGATTTTTAATCTTTTTTTAAAGCAAGGAACACTACCTCAACTTGCACTTCAAACAACACTAAAAGAGCAACTATTTATAAACTTTATTAAGAGCCACTTTAATGACTCAGAACAGAGACTACTTAGCGTACTTGCACACTTTAATGGAGCTACTGTTACTACTTATCAGCTCTACACCTATGCAAAAGAGCGTTATAAAATATCTAAAGACCTAATTTATAGACAGATAAAAAAGTTTCAAGAGCAAGGTATTATTATTTTTATAGAAGAGTTTAAGTCTTCAAAACAAAAAAAGCTACTCTTTTTTGATTTTGCTCTTGCTAAATATCTCTCACTCTCACAAGGTTTCCAAAGGCAGTTTGATACAATGGTTGCACTCTCTTTAATAAAGCACAATATCTACTTTAAATCTTTTGGAACTTTAGGTTATATCACACACCAAAATTACCTCATAACCCCTGCTCCATTTGAGAGTGAAGAGATTTTTTGGAAAAAAGCTCATAATCGCTTTAGTAGCTATAAACAAGCAGATATTAAAAAAATAGTTATTATTACTGTTAATGCACAATATGAATTTAAAATTGAAAATATAGAGTTTGAAGCACTACCCTTTTATGAGTGGGTAGTGATAAATGATGAAGAGTAAATAGATAATTAAGCTTAGTATTCAGCCTCTTTCTCTGCCATTTTTACCATAGCATTCATCTCTTTTAAGAGCACCTCATTTTTAGTAATAATAGTTGCTAACTCTTTAGGAGAATTTTTTTTCTTTTTATACAAAGGCTTCAACTCTTCCCATAGTTTAGAGACTACTTTTAACTGGTTAACTATCTTTTTGTTAGTTGGCTTTGTAATCTTTTGAGACTTATCACCTTTAATCAATGCAGTTAATGAAGTGTCAAATAGTTCAACTGTTTTAGATAACTTTGGAAGATACTCATTTTGCCCTTTTAAAATAAGCAACTTCTCTTTAGTCATCTTTTGAGTTAACATACGCTGTCGACCTGCTACATTTACTGTATGAAGACGAGCCTTTTCTAAGTAGTTCACAGAAGTATTAGATGCCTCATAGGCTTCAACTAAATCATTAGATAGTTTTAAAAGTTTTTCATTGTTTTCAACAATATACTTAAGAGCCTTTCCATCTTTATCTTTTCCCTCAACAATCTTATTAACAGCTTCATAAAAAGGTTTCCATGCCTTTTCTACAATAGCAATCTGCTCTTTTACTTTTTTATCTGTTGCAGGTTCCAATCCTAAATCTTTATCACCATTTTTAAAACCATTTAGTGTTTTATCATATAGGTCTGCTACTTTTTTTAACTCTTTTCTACTCTTGTCTCCTTGAATATTAAGGCTACTTTGTAGTGCTAACTTTGCCATATTTTGTGTTAGCATTCTCTCTTTTCCAGAGAGGTTTATTGTCTTTTTTAAAATATTATCTTTTTTCATAAAATCATTAACCAATGATGAAAAATCTAATTGCTTAGATGTATCTGCAACTGCTATAGTTACAGGTAGTACAAGCAAAAGTAGCGTTTTGTTAAGTATGTTCATAGTATCTATCCTAAATTTTAATGAGATAAAACAATTTTACACTATATAAAAAAATAAGTCAAGAAAGAGTTAAGTAGAAGAATATATAAAAGACCCCTTCCAGATACCTACGGCACACAACAAGAGTGGGTGGGCTGCTATGTTCCCATCCTGACCCGTTGTCCACTAATGCTGTTGCATAGGTCTAAAAGGAGCGAAGAAATAGTATCAAACTATTCCTTATGAAAGATTAAATTTTATTATTTTTTAAAACAAATTGGCTATAATTCTACCCTCCTAGCTATTGAGAGGTGTCCGAGTGGTCGAAGGTGCAGACCTGGAACGTCTGTGTGGGGCAACCCACCGAGGGTTCGAATCCCTTCCTCTCAGCCATCTAAACTTGTTCATCTTTTTGTTTATACCAAAAATCAACAAGATATTGCATAAATATATCACCTTTTGATGCTAACATATATACATCTTCTTTATTATCATAAAGATACTTATGTAAATTTACAGAAAAGCCTCTCTTCTTAAAGCTTTTAATTATATCTACAAATAACTTTTTAGACTTATCTTCCATTTTAGTAATAGGAAAATCAATATATTTACCTATATCAAGGAAAGGATAAAATACAGAAGCTAAATTGTTTCCTTCTTTTAAAGCTAAAACAATATGCTTTTTAAACTCTACTACATCTTTTTGATTATCAGGTGCAATATTACCTATAATAATCTCTTCTATTACTAAACTATACTCCTCCATCAGTTCATATACTCTCTTATCAGTATATATTTTAGGTGTTGATTCTATATCTTTTATACTCTCTTTGTTCTCATTTTTTACTCTTGGTTGCTCTTGCTCTATATGCATTGGAACAGAACTGAATGTGTCTAATAACTTTTGTATTTGATTATCTAAATATATTAACTTATCCATAATAGTTTTTTTTAGTTTTTTAAAGTCTAAAGAGAGACTACTCTTTGTAGGTCTCTCTTTACTATTTCTACTATTTCTATTTTGATTATCTTTAATAAAAAGTTGACCCTCCTCAGAATACTTTCCTATTTCCCAATGCTCCATAATTCCATTTAAAATTTTTTTAGCAGATTCAAACATAAGTTTTTCACTATAAATTTTGTCTAAAAAGCTTAAAAATATATCTTGAACTTCTCTTATCTTCTCCTTATCTTCTTGAAATTTTTGTGATGCACCTAAATACTCAGCTAAGTGAAATCCACTTTCTTCTACAAATCTTTGACTATCAATATCTCCTCTACGTAAAATATCTAACTCTTGTAATATAAATTTAGTAGCTATATCTTTTGATTTTATAGTTTTAAGATTGATAGTTTCTATTATCTTTTCTATCTCTCTTTCAAGACCCTCTCTATAGAGCCTCTCTTCAAAAAGCTTCTGCTCTTTTGTCTTTTTATTTAGATGAAAAATATCTCTAAGATTTATTGGTAATTGCATTATGAATTTCCTTATAGTTGAGTAGATTAGTTAATAAGAATTTTAGCATAAAAAGAGCTATTTTATTATGTTAATATATAATTAAAATCATAAATATTTTTTTAAAAACTAAGTCCTCTTTTACTCATTTTTGACTATATTTCATTTCAAAAAAAGGTTACTCTTATGTCTAAACTATTTTCTCTATATAAAAGTCTATTTCACAATGAAAAACTAAATATACCTGCTCTATTTTTTTTAGGGCTTGGAGTCTTTGGATTAGTTGTTATTCTTAGTAGTTTTATTAGCGACTTTCTACTCTTTCCCTTTGCTTTAGTTAGTACTTTAGCTAGTTTTTTTGCTGTATGGTATCTAAATATTTTAGGCTCTTTAACAGAACAGGTTGAGAAACTTGAAACAACTGTAGAGACCTTAAAAAAAAATAATGATACTCTCCATAATGAACTCTTAGCACTAAAAACCCTACGTGAAAATTTAAATAACTATGCCAAAGAAAATAAAAAAGATTTTTCAAAAGTTCTAAATGATATTAATAGTAGCTTTAATAGACTAGAAAATATTACTAAAGAGAATGAAAAGGTACTTATTGCAAGAGTGGCACAAGATTTAGAGTTTTTAGACTCCAAATCAGGAATGAAACCAGAGGAGTATGAACGATTTATAAATAGAATTCCAAATAACCTCAAAAAACGATTTGAAGAGCTAGGTTACAACTCTTTTGACAAAGTTGCAGGAGAGAACAAGATAGTTGACTATAAAGAGATAAAAAAGATTGTTGAGTCATTAGTAGCATAAAAGTATACTAAACCAAATCATAGCCACAAATAGCTAAAATAAGTTAAAAATTAATTTTAAGGCTAATAAAAATGATATTAACCCTTCTACTTCTTTTAGCTATTCTATTTATATCCATAGAGGCACAAAAGTATCTTAAAATCCCATCACCTATTACTCTTATTGGGCTAAGTTATACTTTTTATTACTTTTTCCCAAATATGGTACTCTTCTCAAGTGAGAGCTTTGCAGAGTTGGTTCTGTTTTTAATTCCTATACTAATTGCCTCCGATGCACTTCAACTTAAGCTTGAAGATTTAAAGAAAAATGCACTAAGTCTTACATATTTAGCTCTTATATCGGTAGCTATTTCTGTTGGGTTAGGTATTTTAACTGCAAATATATTTTTTACAGATTACAACCTAAGTACAGGGGCAATTATTGCTCTATTTGCTATGGTATTAGCTACTGACCCTGTCTCAGTAGTTGCAGTATTTTCTAGCTTTAAAGTACCACATAAGTTAGCCATTTTAGCAGAGGGGGAGTCACTCTTTAATGATGCTACAGCATTGATTATATTTGTCTTTATTGCTATTCCTATGATGAATGGAGTTGATGTTGGGGCTTTAGATATTGCTATTATCTCTATTAAGGTTATCGCTTTTTCAATTATTATCGGGCTTATTGTTGGCTACTTAGGAGTTATTTTAATGCGTCTTACTGCTGACCCTATGAGTGAGTTGGTTCTCATTTTACTTACAGCCTATGGTGCATTTGAGATGGCTGAACACTTCCATATGGCTGGGTTATTGTCTGTTATTGTAGCGATTATTACGCTCAATACCATTACTCAAAAATCATTTGATGAGACCCAAAAGAGAGTTAAAAAGGCTAGAAATATTGTAAATCGTGCTAACAAAAGCAAAAAGGTCTTCTCAACAGGTTTTATAAGTGGAATCACTAGAAAACTAAGTAGTGATGTCTCTAGCATAGAACGCCATAAACAGAACCTTAACTATGTAGCTGTTTTAGCACTTTTGGCAAATACCTTTTTGTTTATGTCTATGGCTAGTATTGTCCATATTGATGAGCTTTTAGAGTACAAAAAAGAGATTTTACTAATGTTTTTAGTCACTACTCTTATTCGTGCCTTTATGATGGGAACTTTCGGGTTTATCTCTAATCGTACTAAAAAGATGACCGATATTGGTCTACGTTGGTGGTCTGTACTTCTCTTTGCAGGGATTAAAGGAGGACTATCTATTGTAATGCTTCAAATGCTTCCAGAGCATTTTGAGTACCGTGCTATGTTTGATGCTATTGTTATAGGAACTATTTTACTCTCTACTTTTGTCTATGCTTTTATTTTGGTTGGGATTATTGTTTTTAATAAGAAAGCATTTGAAGATGAAGTGGCTCATGAGGTGCATTAGTTATGCTATAATAAAGTAAAAAAGATTTAAAATGAAAAAGATACCTTATGGCATAAGTGATTTTAAAAGATTAAAAACAGAAAATTTCTATTTTGTCGATAAAACGCACTATATAGAGAAGCTAGAAAACTTTCCCTCTAGCTTTATGATGTTTTTACGCCCAAGACGTTTTGGTAAATCTCTTTTTATAGCTATCTTAGAGGCCTATTATGACATCTATTTTAAAGATGAGTTTGAGGCTATTTTTAAAGATACATACATCTTAAACCATAGAACCAAAGAGGCAAGTAGCTATATGGTTTTACGGTTTGATTTTAGTATAGTAGATATTTATGATGTAGAAGAGAGTTTTAAACACATACTAGAGTTAACACTAAATAGTTTTGTACGAAGATACAGTTTAAAGATAAAATTTAAAAATGAAAATCCAATCTCTATGTTTGCTGATATTTTTGATTATGTTAAAGAACATAATATTAATCTCTATGTAATGATAGACGAATATGATAACTTTGCCAACAAACTCTTTTTAAATAGCCAAGAGGATTACCTAAATATAGTTACAAAAAAGACAGCTCCATTTAAACAGTTTTTTACAACTCTAAAAGCAGGAACATCAGGAAACAATGCACCTATTAAACGAATGTTTATAACAAGGGTAACACCTATGACCATGTATGATGTTACAAGTGGGTTTAATATTGGAGATAATATCTCACTAAATTCTACTTTTCACAATATGGTAGGATTTACAACAGATGAGTTAAAAGAGGCTTTATCTTATTACAAATTAGAGAATAAGGTAGAACTTTCTATGTTAGAGGAGTGGTACAACCACTATAAATTTAACTATAAAAATACCCCTATCTATAATAGTGATATGGTTTTATACTTTATAAAAGAGTATCTAAACGAAGATGAGCTTCCACGAGAGATGATAGATATAAATGTAAGAAGCGACTACTCAAAACTAAAAACTATTATCTATACAAATAAAAAACTCAATGGTAATTTTAAAAATCTACAGAGACTTATAGGTGGAGAGAGTATTGTTATTAGTAATTTAGTTCAAGACTTTAGTGCATTAAATTTAACAAAAGAGGAGAATTTTAAATCTTTTCTCTTCTATTTAGGATTAGTTACTATTCAAGATAGAAGACTAAAACTTAGCCTAAAAATTCCAAATGAAACCGTTAAAAGAATAGATATAGATTTCTTAAAAGATGCGTTAGAGATGGAAAAAGCTTTTGTGCTAAATACTGATAAACTATCTGATTTATTAGCAGATTTTGCACTACATGGAGATATTGAAGTTTTTAAATATTTAGCTACTCAAATAAAAGAAAACACAGGAATAAGAGATTACATCTCTAGTGAACAGACTGTTAAATCTATGTATTTAGCCTATTTATCATTGACTCCTTATTATGTAGTAAAAAGTGAAGAGGAGCTAAATAAAGGATTTGCCGATATTTTACTAAAGCCTCTAAATCCTTATGTTGAGTATGTAGGATTAGTAGAGTTTAAATTTATAAAAAGAGAAAAAAACAAACCAACATCTAAAGCTATAGATACTCTTGTAAAGAAAGCAAAGAAGCAATTAGATGACTATGAGAAAGATGAGCTTGTAACAGAGTTTACAAATAGAGGATTAAGACTTCAAAAGGTAGTTATTCTCTTTTGGGGGTGGGAGATGGTTTATTGTGAAAAGTATAATTAAGGGTGAACCTCACTCTCCCAAATATTGATAATGAGGTAGAAGTATTTTTAAAAAATAGTAAAAATAATGACAATAAAAAGAGTCTATTATTGCCTATACTTACTGCTTTTGTGGATATGGTATTCCGTCGAACTCAGGTTAAAAGATTTACCTCAAATCTCTAAAATCAAAGAATTTTAAATTTAATTCGATATAATTCGCACCTAAAATTGTTGTCTCACCAAAGAGTGTTGCAACGACACCTAATAGTCTAAATATTAGGGAAGAGCAGATGCTAGAATGGGTTAGTTGCCCATCACCAATTTAACTAAAAGGTCATATTGATGAAGAAAGATATTCACCCAGAGTACAAAGATTGTAAAGTTACATGTGCATGTGGAAACACATTTGAGATTAGAACAAACAAAGAGTCAATGACTATTGATATTTGTAATGAGTGTCACCCATTCTTTACAGGTTCAGAGAGAAGCGTTGATGCTGCAGGAAGAATTGAGAAATTTAAGAAAAAATATAACCTTTAATGGTTACTGTAGGGGCGACCTCTGTGTCTGCCCTTTCCCCAAAATATAAAATATGCTTACATTTATACCCACCCCTATTGGAAATCCACAAGATATTACAATTAGAGCTTTAAGAGAGTTTGAAAAAGCTACACTATTTTTATGTGAAGATACACGCGAGACAAAACGACTACTACATATTTTAAAGGAGCGTTTTGAGTTTAACTATCCAGAAGCCGAGTTTTTATCTTTTCATGAACATAATGGAGCAGAGCGTCTTAGTCAAGTTTCTAAACGACTAAAAGATGAACAAGTAGTCTATGTGAGTGATGCAGGTATGCCTGTTATCTCTGACCCTGGGCAGATTTTGGTGGAGTATTGTCAACAAGAAAATATTGAGTACGATGTACTTCCAGGGGGAACAGCAGTTACTACAGCCTATGCAGCTAGTGGTTTTAAAGAGGGGAACTTTCTCTTTTATGGCTTTTTACCTCAAAAAGGAAGCCAACGAAGCTCTGCTTTAGTTGAGTTAATGAACAAAGCTGAAAATGTTGTACTATATGAAGCTCCACATCGAATTGAAAAGCTTATTAATGAGATAGTAGAGATTGATGAGACTAGGGAAGTATTTTTTGCAAAAGAGTTGACTAAAAAATTTCAAAACTACTATAGAGGTTTATCTAAAACTATTTTAGAACTTTTTATAAGTAGAGAGATTAATCCTAAAGGAGAATGGGTAGTAGTAATTAAAGGTAAAAAAGATGATAGTAAAGCACTCTACGTAGATGATATTTTAGCCTTAGACTTACAACCAAAAGTTAAAGCAAAGCTCCTTGCAAAAGTCACTTCAGAGTCGGTAAAAGAGTGGTATAATAAACTTATTAAC
>JALWNF010000062.1 GCA_026995985.1 Campylobacteraceae bacterium | reverse complement strand
CTAAAATAGATTTTTCGATATAATACCGAAAAATTAGCTTAAAGTGAAAATATGCAACTTATTGATGGAAAATCATTATCTAAAAAAGTTCAAGATTATGTTAAATCTGAAGTAGAAGTTTTAAAAAGAGAGAATGGGATAGTCCCTGGGTTAGCTGTTATAATTGTAGGTAATGACCCTGCAAGTCATGCCTATGTCAATATGAAAGAGAAGGCGTGTAAAAATGTAGGTTTCTACTCTATTGCCCATAAGATGCCCCAGACTATTACTCAAGATGAGATTATTGAGATTATTACTATGATGAATAATAATCCTCATATTCATGGTATTTTAGTTCAACTACCTCTCCCCCCACAGATAGACACAAATAGAATTTTAGAAGTAATCGACCCTAAAAAAGATGTAGACGGATTTCATGCTTACAATGTTGGGCGTATGGTCTCTAACTTAGAGAGCTTTGTTGCTTGTACTCCTCTTGGAGTTATGAAGATGTTTGAAGAGTATAATATTGAGTTAGAGGGGCAAGATGTAGTTGTTGTAGGTGCTAGTAATATTGTCGGTAAACCAATGGCAGCACTACTTCTTAATAAAAATGCAACAGTAACTATAACACATATCTATACTAAAGATTTAAAAGCTCATACCTCAAAAGCAGATATAGTTATTGTGGGTGTTGGTGTACCAAATCTTATTAAGGAAGATATGGTAAAAGAGGGAGCCATTGTTATAGATATTGGAATTAACCGTTTAGATGATGGTCGTTTAGTTGGAGATGTAGACTTTGAAGCTGTAGCTCCTAAATGCTCCTATATTACTCCTGTTCCAGGGGGGGTTGGTCCTATGACTATTGCGATGCTTCTTCAAAATACTCTTAAATCGGCTCAACAATTTTCACAAATAAAAGGGGATAATTAATGGAATTTTTACGTAAACTACACCGTTTTAGTAACTCTTGGACAGGGACTGTTGTTATTGTCCTCTTCCTTATCTTTTTTGTAATTCAGTCATTTGTTATTCCCTCTGGTTCTATGAAGAGAACGTTACAGGTAGGAGATTTTCTTTTTGCTAAAAAGTTCTCTTATGGTATCCCTCTTCCTGTAATTCCTTGGTTTAATATAAGATTAGTTCCAGACTTTAATGGTAATGGTCACCTAATAGAAGGAGCAAAACCAAAGCGAGGAGATATTGTTATTTTCCTCTACCCTGGGGATAATAAGACTCACTATGTAAAACGGTGTGTAGCAACAGGTGGTGACGAGATAGTCTACCAAGACAAACACCTCTATATTCACTTTGCAGAGGGTGATGAGTATATTAAAAAGAACTATAAACCAGAGAAGATAAAACACTTTAGGGATAAATTATGGGTAGATAATCCATATATAGATAGATATCCTGGAATTCAATATGCTCCTGAGAGAAGCGATGCTTTTTCATCTTTACTTACAATATATGAAGGGCTTGTCCCACGTTATAAAATAAGTATGTCGCCTATATATGTTGAAGAGTTAGGAGATGTTCTCTATCGTAGTCCAACAGGTCACCCAATGAATGCCTTTTATAAAAAAGTTGAAGAGGGTCACTACTATATGGTTGGAGACAATCGAGATAACTCAGCAGATAGCCGTTTTTGGGGTTCTGTTCCTTATAAAAATATTATTGGAAAACCTTGGTTTATCTACTTCTCTTGGGACAATAAAACAAAGAGTGTACGTTGGGATAGAGTAGGTACTTTTGTAGATGATTTACAGTATAAAGAGCCAAGATATTAAGGAGTCAAGATGAGATTTTATATAGCAACTGACCATGCAGGGTATGCCTTAAAAGAGTTTACAAAAAATTGCGTAAGAGAGTTGGGGCATGAGATTATTGATTTGGGTCCAGATAATGCTGACAGAGTTGACTACCCTGATTTTGCTAAAAAGTGTGCCGAAGCTGTAGTAGCAGATAAGGGTAGTTTTGGTATCTTAATATGTGGTACAGGCATAGGCATCTCTATAGCTGCCAACAAAGTAAAAGGTATTCGTGCTGCACTTTGTCACGATGCCTATACAGCTAGTGCTACTAGAGCTCATAACGATGCAAATATTTTATGTTTTGGTGAGCGTGTTGTTGGAAAAGGTGTAGTAGAGAGTATGATAGAGGCTTTTTGTAATACTGAGTTTGAGGGTGGACGACATGTTAACCGTATAGCTAAGATAGAGGGTTGCTCTTTAGGAGCAAATTTAGAATAAATATAAATTCCAATATGCATTCCCAACTAGGAATTGTCGGCTTTAGCCACGCCAAATGAGAGCTAAAATAGCCTAAAAATAGCTATTTTTTCTCAAAACTTGATTTTATTTGGGGCTAAAGCCTCTGTTTCCTAGATTCTTTCACACTCTCGGATATTGGGAATATGAAAAGAATTCTTTTATTATTGTTCTATAACTCTACCATTAGTAGCTTGAACAGGACGGTTATTATTCATACCTATCTCTTTGTGCATAGCTGCAATCTGCTCTTTTGATGCTGTTTGTGGTTGTTTAAGTACAAACCAATTAACCTGCTCACTACATGGTGGAGTAGTTAGTGAGCCCATAAAGTGGTAGTAGTCTCTCTTTGGAGGCATAACAACATCTAAATAGTCTTTGTCAAACTCCAATTTTGCCTCTTTATTTTTCTCTAATGGAAAACTCTTAATAATTTTGTTTAGTGTTGGGTTTTCTGTTCCCTCTTTAAACATCACAGCAATTACTGCCAATTTTCCATCTTTTGTAGCATGAACAAAGTGTGCCTCTAGTGGGAATGACTTTCCATTTATATGATTTTCACTTGGTGTATGGAAGTGAAACTGCTTTAACTCATACGCTTCACCATTAATAGTTAGTGTATCTCCACCTTTAATATTTACTTGAACTGTATGTCCATTATTAATAATACTCTTTGAGCCTTGTGGGTAGTTAATGCTAAGAGGAGCTAACTCTACATCTTTAGTAGCTACAACATCAATTGGTGATTGCTCTTTCCCTTCTGAACACATATGGAATTTATTATCTAGACTACCCCAATGCTCAGGTGCTACATCTCCTGAGTACCCCCAGTGTTTATGATGAGTAGTAGCGTGTTTAGTATTTGTAGTTGCCTCTTCTTTTACCGTTGGTTGCTCTGCACAAGCTGTAAGCAAGATAGACGCTAAAGCTATGTTTGTTAAAGTTGTGATTTTTCTCATTAATACTCCTTGATATTATAATGTTAAATTAATTTTATCAGAAATTTTTCTTATAATAAAGTTTTATATAAAAAAAATATATGGTAAAGTCTATTATGTGTAAAAAAGTTAATTAAGATTAAAATAGTCTGATTAATTTTAAAACACCCTAAAAGCACATTTCGGCTATAATCGCGGTAATAAAAAATCACTATAATTAATGGAAATAACATATGAGCGAAACCAAAAAGAATGTATATACCCCAAAAGAGATAGAAGAGCGTTACTATAAGCTTTGGGAAGAGAGAGGCTACTTTGAGATAGATGGAAATAAATCGATTCAAAAACCAAATAAGCACTTTACTATTATGATGCCTCCACCAAATGTAACAGGGCGATTACATATTGGTCACTCTTTGACATTTACTCTTCAAGATATTATTGTACGCTACAAAAGAATGGACGGCTATAAAACACTTTGGCAACCAGGGGTTGACCACGCAGGGATTGCTACTCAAAATGTGGTCGAAAAACAGCTCTTAGCAGAGGGAACTACCAAAGAGGAGATAGGACGTGAAGCCTTTTTAGAACGTGCTTGGCAACAAAAAGAGAACTCTCAAGATGCCATTACTTCACAACTTAGAAAACTAGGGGTTAGCCCAGCATGGAGTCGTGAGCGTTTTACAATGGATGAGGGGTTAGCTAACTCTGTAAAAAAAGCATTTAAGCAGATGTATGACAACGGTTATATAGTTCGTGGTAACTATATGATTAATTGGTGTACTCATGATGGTGCATTGAGTGATATTGAAGTTGAGCATGAGGAGCATCTAGGAAAGCTATATCATATTAACTACCCATTGAGTAATGGCTCTGGTGAGATTACAGTAGCAACCACACGACCAGAGACCTACTTTGGAGATACAGCTGTAATGGTTCACCCAGATGATGAGAGACACAATCACCTTATTGGTAAAAAGGTTAAGTTGCCACTTATTGAGCGTGAGATAGAGATTATTGCCGATGAGCATGTAGATATGGAGTTTGGAACAGGTTTTGTAAAGGTTACTCCAGCTCACGATACCAACGACTACGAAGTTGGAAAACGACACGATTTAGAGTTTATAACTATCTTTGATGAGAAAGGGATTTTAAATGAGCATTGTGGAGAGTTTCAAGGTTTAGAGAGGCTAGAGGCTAGAGATATTATTGTTAAGAAACTTGAAGATGAAGGCTTTATAGCTAAAATAGAGGAACACCCTCATCAAGTGGGTCACTGCTATAGATGTAACAATATTGTAGAACCGTATATCTCTAAACAGTGGTTTGTTAAAAAAGAGTTTGCACAAAAAGCGATTGAAAAGGTAAACAGTGGAGAGGCTAAATTCTTCCCTAGCCATTGGATTAATAGTTATAATGCGTGGATGAGTGAGCTAAGAGATTGGTGTATCTCTCGTCAGTTGTGGTGGGGTCATCAGATTCCTGTTTTCTACTGTGGAGATTGTGGTCATGAGTGGGTAGAAGAGGGTGATGCTCCTAGCTGTTGCAAGAAGTGTAACTCTGAAAATATCTATCAAGACCCTGATGTGTTAGATACTTGGTTTAGCTCTGGTCTTTGGCCATTCTCTACACTTGGTTGGGGAAATGGAGAGTTTGGAAAAGGCACACTTTGGAATGAAGATGATATGAAGAACTTCTATCCAAACAATTTACTTATTACTGGATTTGACATTCTCTTCTTCTGGGTAGCTAGAATGTTAATGATGGGTGAGAATATTACAGGTGAGTTACCATTTAAAGATATCTATCTACACGCATTAGTAAAAGATGAGAAGGGTGAGAAGATGAGTAAATCTAAAGGGAATGTTATTGACCCTTTAGAGACTATTGAAAAATACTCTGCTGATGCTCTACGTTTTACTTTAGCTGTGTTGGCTGTTCAGGGGCGTGATATTAAACTTAGTGTTGAGAAGCTAGAGCAGAGCCGTAACTTTACAAATAAGCTCTTTAATGCAACAAACTTTTTACAGTTAAACCAGAAGCACTTTGATGACTTAGACCCTGCAAACATTAAAACCCCTCTTGGTCGTTATATGTTGGCACGGTTTAATATGGCTGTTAAGGAGACAAGAGAGTTTATAGATGTATACCGTTTCAATGACGCTGCAACTGTACTCTACCGTTTCTTGTGGGGTGAGTTCTGTGATTGGGGAATTGAGCTAAGTAAAGCCTCTAAAGAGAGTGTAGCAGAGCTTGGAAGTATCTTTAAAGAGTCTATGAAGCTACTTCACCCATTTATGCCATTTATTACTGAAAACCTCTATATGAGATTAAGTAGTGAGAGTTTAGAAGAGGGTGCTGAGTCTATTATGGTTAAGAGCTATCCTACAGTAGGAGAGGTAGATGATGAGGTAATTAAGCAGTTTGAGCTTATTATGGAGGCGATTGTCTCTGTGCGTCGCTGTAAGACACTTGTTGACAAAGCAAACCAAAAGATAGAGAAAGCCTCTGTTAAACTTCCAAGTGGTTCAGATTTAGAGTTGATGAAGCCATTTATTGAGAAGCTTGGAAAGGTAGAGGAGATAAGCTTTGTAGATGAGAAGATAGCAAACTGTGTAACTGATGTTTCAGATAACTTAGAGACGTTCATATCTACTGATGATATTGATATGTCTGCTATTATTGGGAAACTTACAAAGCAAAAAGAGAAGCTTGAAAAAGAGATAGCTAAACTAAGTGGTATGTTAAACAATGAGAAGTTTGTAGCCAATGCTCCAGAGCATGTTATTGATACAAATAGAAAGGCTTTAGAGGAGGCTAATGAGAAGTTGGCTAAGGTTGAGGGAGAGCTTAAGGGGTTTAAATAACTTTTATTAGTAGCGAAACACCTGTTTCGTTACTTTTTATTATTAGCTTTAACAATAAAAAAATATTCTTTATAAAAGCTATAAAAAAGATTACTATTTTAATTTATTTTTATATCTTATAGTTATAATTCCTTTATAATCTGAGGTAGGTATTTTACTTAGTCTAACTTAGGTTTGCAAAAGAAAAAGGAGATATGATGCAGAAAATTATATTGATACTACTCTTCTGTTCAGTTGTTACTATTGCAAATAGCAAAGATAATAGTACTAATAAAGAGCAAGAGATATTGATTAAAACCCTTCAAGAGGTTAGAGCGTTTAAAAAAGATAAAAATAGAGAAATTCAGAGACTTAAAGCTGAAATTAGACTCTTAAAGAAGAGAAATAGGACTATAAAAGATGCGAAAAATAGAGAGATAAAAGCTCTAAAAAAACGAATTAAGTTAACTAAAAATAAGTTGAGTATTCAAAAGATAGAGATAGATAAACTAAAAAAGAGTTTAAAAAGTAGTCAAAATAAGCTTATAGCCTATCAAAAATCTCAAAAAAGATTAAAAAAACAGCTCAAAGATACTAAAGATACGGTTAAAGATTTACATGTACTCTTAAAGAAAAAGCGTCAAATTGAGATGGATGAGTATGCATTAGGGAGATACTACTATAACCATTAAAGTATAAAAAATAAACTCTAAAATATCTTTTTTAATTTATAAATTATTTTATTTTAATAAACTAATTAAAGAGAACTTCTATTATAACAAAAGTTAAGAGCATATTATTGATAGTTATGTTACTATCTCTTTTAATATGCAAATTAATAAAATAGTAAACGATACCGTATATGGTCACATTCCCTACTCAGGATTAGAAGAGAAGTTTTTGCAGAGTAAGATAGTCAACCGTCTACTCTTTGTCTCTCAAAATGCTTTAGCTTACTTTGCATTTCCATCAATTACGACAAAGCGTTATATTCATTCACTTGGAACTATGCATGTAGCCTCTTATATGTTTAAAAACTCACTTATAAATAGTTCTACTAAAAGTCGTAATAAATTTTTAAAAGATGCACGACACTCTATAAAAAAGATTATAAAATCAAATAAACTAAATATAGACTTAAAGAACTTAAAGATAGAAGATAAGATGCTACTAGATTTCTCTTTAGCATTAGATAAAAGAGAGAGTACAACCTATCTAATTTTACTTCAAGCATTACGTTTAGTTGGGTTACTACACGATGTAGGACATCTACCTTTTTCTCATCAGACAGAGTATGCTCTAAAGCGTCTTTACGATTCGATTTCTAAAGTAAAAGAGCCAAATAAAGAGCAGAAGAGATTTTTAGAGTTTTATATTACTCTAACCAACTCTGGAGAGATGGTTCTTCATGAGGGGATTGGTTATACCTTTCTTGATATGCTCTTTAACCATGAGGTCTCAGAACAGAGTAGAAGCTCTAAAGCATTGGTAAAACTATACTATATATTAGTTAAAAATATTTTTGATGAGGTTAGAGAATATGGTTTTGACTATAAAATATTGCATGACTATATTAGCTCAACAGTTGATGCAGACCGTATTGACTATATTAATCGTGACCTATTAGCTAGTGGTTACATCTCAACTTCATCAGATTTTTTACGAGTTACACGTGAGACAATTTTAGTAGAAGAGGGTGGAGTATTTAAACTATGTTTTTTAACCTCTGGACTTTATGATATTGAACATCTTTTAGAGAGCCGTTTTAATCTCTATAAAAAGGTATTTTTTACTCATCAGATTAGCCGTTTAGATACTCTACTTGAGAAGGTTATCACTTTTTTATCCAAGGAGTTTTTGACTATTGCTCCAAAAGATAAAAAAGTCTATGCAACAGTAGCGATGATGTGGAAGTTTATTAGTGAAAGTAGCCCTCAAAAGCAGTTGGATATTATCTCTCAACTTGATGAAAATTGGCTTATTTCTCTATTTAAGAAGGAGTATTTTAAGATAAAATATCAACTGAGTCTTACGTATAAAGAGCGTTACTATTTAGCTGCCTTTGAAGATATACTATTTGGAAAACATCTATTTAATGCTTGTTGGAAAAATCTTTCAGAGTTTTATAATATCTTGGGACTTACCACAGATGAGCGTTTTAAGTTTAGGGAGAAGTTTGGTTCTATCTCAAAAGAGAAGAGAAGGAGACTAGAGGAGCGTTTAGAGAGTCTTATAGAGAGGTATGGAAAAGATGATGAGTTCTATAGCTATAGCATTGTATCTATGTCAATTGGTATCGATAAAAACTTTCTTCTCTATGATGGTAAAAAAACATTAATTATAGATGAAATATCTACATTACGAAAAAGACTAAAGACATCAATGGCAAACTCTGTTCCATTTTTTATCTTTTCAAATAGAGAAGAGTTATCTTTAAGTATAAAAAGGGAGTTAAAAAAGATTTTATTTGAGGTTTTTTGACCTATTTTAGAGTAAAATATAATATTTTTTGTTATCATTCTTTGCTAATTGAGGATAGTTGCAAAGGTATAAAAATAATGAGTAGTAAATATTTACCAAATGGCACAATAATAGGTGGACACTATAAAATTATAGATGTTTTAGGGGAAGATGACTTTGAGATTCTTTATTTAGTAAAAAATATCCATAGAGAGGGGAGTTTTTTTGTTATAAAAGAGCTTTTTTTAGATGTATTTTCAGAGAGAAAGGGAAACAGTGTAGAGACAATACCTGAGGCACTAGGAGTCTTTAATAAAAGAAAAGCAGAAATTATAAAAGAAATAGGCAATATTTCAAGAAGAAATATAAAAGAGGATATTAAAGTTTTTGCATATTTTGAAGAGAATAATACTATTTATACTTGTATGGCATATACACCTAATGCGAATGTGGAAGCATATTTGCAGTTTGAACCTAAAGAACACACGAAATTACCACAATTAGAGGAGCTAACTCAGATAGGAAAAGAGAAGAAAAAAGGTTATCGTATATGGCTAATTGGAGTTATTTTAGTAGCTTTTATAGGTAGTTTATTCTTTGCTTATAATCAGTATGGAGATAAGTTAAAAAGATTTTATATATGGGATAGCAATAAAAAAGCAATAGAGCTAAATAGTACTAAAGAGAGGAACAAAACAGAAATTAAAGCAGATAATGTGGTTAAAAATGTATCTAAAATAGAAAAACCACCTGTTGAGTTAAACAGAACTGAAACTAAAGAGAAAATAGATTTATTAAAAAAGAGTTTTGTAGAGGAAAATAAGAGTAAGCAAGAGCATTTAGTAGTTAAAAAAGTTAAAAAGAGTATAAAAGAGATAAATTCAACTAAAAAAGATATTACAAAAGATATTAATATATCTTCTGAAAAAAATATAACAAAGGTAAAAGAGACAAATTTAACAACTCAAGAGCTCTCTAAAAAGAGCAAAAAAGATAATAATTTAAGTAAGGTATTTTCAGAAGAGAATTTGCATAAATTCCTTAAAAAATATATTAAAATAACAGCACACTCCTCCTCTAAAAAGATTATGAAGTTATATGACAATAAGATAACAAGATATTTTCAATTTAAAAATATAACACCTACAAGGGTTGGGAAATCTGTTCGGGCATATAATAGAAAATGGAAATATAGAAAGTTCAAACTACTAAATTTTAAAATTTTAAAAAGATATAGTAAAAATGGAGTGAACTATTGTGATGTTAAAACTTATACAAAATGGTATGTATCTAATCCTAATGGTAAAAGAAAGTCAGGGTATAGCAAAGGCTTTATGACAATAAAAGATACAAAAGATGGATTTAAGGTGAAAGCAATTTATGGAATTAGATAAAAAAGGCTATAAACGTATAACTTTTTAATTACTATAAGGTATAATCCTCAAAAATAAATAAGGGAAAATGGTGATTAGTGCCGTTGAGAGAAAGATAGAGCAGTACATAGCAGATTTAGGTGATAGCCATGTAAAGATGCTTTATGAAAAGATACCACATGGTAAGCGACTTCGTACTAAATTGATTTTAAAGATAGCAGATTCAAGTCTAAAAGTTATAAAGACAGCAGCAATAGTAGAGATGATTCATGTCGCAAGTCTTTTGCATGATGATGTCATTGATGATGCCTATCAGAGACGAGGAAAAGCATCTGTAAATGTGAGTGATGGCAATAAAACTGCTATTATGATGGGTGATATACTATACTCAAAAGCCTTTTTTGAGTTAACTTCTATCTCACCTGAGGTAGCAAGAGTTATCTCTAATGCAGTTATTCAACTAAGCCTTGGAGAACTAGCTGATGTAGAGTTATCAAAAAAGTTTCATACTAACAAAGATGCCTACTTAAAGATGTTATATCAAAAGACAGCCTCCTTAATGGAAGCCTCTGCTGAATCAGCCGCTATCTTAGCAGGGAAAAATCGTAAAGCTTATAAGCAGTATGGTAAAAACCTTGGGTTAGCTTTTCAGATGATAGATGATATTTTAGATATTACCCAAGATAGTATAACTTTAGGAAAACCTGCTCTGCACGACTTTGAAGAGGGAAAGGTGACTCTACCATATATCTATCTTTTTGAGAGTTTAGATGAAGAAGAGAGAAGATTCCTGCTCTCTCTTCATCGTAAAAATTTAACTCAAAAAGAAGCAGAATGGATTAAGTTATCTATGAAGAAGCATAAGATTATTGAAAAGGCTTATAGTGAAGCAAAGGAGTTAGTTGATGAAGCAATAGAGCTTATGGACTCTTTAGGGGAGAGAGACTTGTCAAATATTGCAAAAGCAATGATTGAGAGAAGATTCTGATGTATTATCAAATTTTATCTTTTAACCATAACAACTGTGAACAAGCTCTTCGTGAGCAGATGGCGTTTACAGATAAGCAAGAGATGAGTACTTTTTTGAATGAGTTAGTAGAGTTTAAATTTATTCATGAGGCATTTATAGTCTCTACTTGTAATCGTGTTGAGATAATGGTTGCAACTTCAGATAACTTCTCCTCTTATCATACAATATTGGGTCTATTGAGTAAAAAGTCAGGAATTGACTTCTATAGATTAAAATCTTCAGGGCGTAGGTATGATGATGAAGATGCTATTGTCCATATCTTCTCAGTTGTCTCATCTTTAGACTCTTTGGTTATAGGAGAATCACAAATTACAGGTCAAGTAAGAGAGGCATTTAGATTCTCTTATGAGAATGGTACAGCAGGAAGTAGACTTAACCGTGTACTCTCTCATGCCCTTAAGTGTGCGGCAGAGGTTCGTAACCAAACATCTATCTCTAGTAGACCACTCTCTATAGCTTCTGTTGCTGTAGCACAAGCTCATAGTATTTATGGAGATAATATAACAGGTATGAGAGCTATTGTTGTTGGTACAGGGGAGATGGGGCTTATTGCAACAAAAAATCTTTTACGTTTAGGCTGTGATGTTCTTCTTTTAGGCAGAGATATAGAGAAGACAGAAAGGATAGCCGAAGAGTTAGGAGAAAATGTAAAAGCTGCTAGTGTTGAGAATCTACCAAAATATCTAAACCGTTATCGTCTTTTATTCTCTGCTACCTCTTCAAAAGAGCCTATTATTGAGCCGTGGATGATAGAGAATGCAAACCTTGAACGTCTCTGGTTCGATATGGCAATACCAAAAGATATTGGAAATATAGAGTTAGATAACTTAAGACTCTTTAGAATAGATGACCTAAAGAGTATCTCTAGTAGAAACTATGCTCTGAAGCAGGAACAGGCTATAAAGGCTAAAGAGATAGTCTTAAAGCATAAAGATGAGTACTATACATGGATAAAAGCACTCTCTATTGAACCAATAATAAAGGGAATGCGGCTACAGGTAGAAGATGCTATAGATAAAGAGCTAAAACGAGCTATAAAGAAGAGGTATGTTCCTAAAGAGTTTGAAGCCAATATGAAGAAGATGGCACAGCAGATGTTTAATCGTTTCTTGCATGATGCTACTCAAAATTTAAGACAAAGTTCATCGCAGAGTGATGGAAGCAATAAAGCAGATGCTATTAGAGAGATATTCAATATAGATATAGACGATGTTAATGTACAACAATATAAAGAGAATGAACACCATGTTAAAGGATATAAATAATGAGATTTTCAAGAATATTAATACCAACAACAAAAGAGACTCCAAATGATGCTCTCTTAGCATCTCATAAACTTCTACTTAGAGCAGGATTTATTCAGTCTGCTGGTGGAGCTGGACTATACAACTTCTTACCATTAGGAAAGATAACTTTAGACAAAGTAAGAGCTGTAGTAAAAGAGGAGTTAGACAAGGCAGGGTGCAATGAGGTACATCTACCAATAGTTACCCCTCTTAGCCTTTGGGAAGAGACAGGCAGAGCTGATAAGTTTGGAAAAGAGCTTTTGCGTTTTAAAGATAGACATGAGAACAGCTTTACTCTTAGCCCAACCAATGAGGAGGCAATGGTAAATTTAGTACGTCAAACAGTTAAGAGCTATAAGCAACTACCTATAAATGTCTACCAAATCAACTGGAAATTCCGTGATGAGGTTAGACCACGTTTTGGACTTATGAGGGGTCGTGAGTTTCTTATGAAAGATGCCTATAGTTTTCATGCTACCACTGAAGATATGCAACGAGAGTTTGACCTAATGGAGCAGACCTACAAAAAAATCTTTACACGTTTAGGTTTAGAGTTTAAAGTGGTAGAGGCAGACTCAGGTGCTATTGGTGGAGCAGGTTCAAAAGAGTTTATGATTTTAGCTGACTCTGGAGAAGATACTATTATGGTCTGTGAGAGTTGTGACTTTGGAGCTAACGTTGAAGTAATAGCCCAAGATGAGACAAAGTGTCCTAAGTGTGGTGGTAACCTTAGCCAAACCAAAGGTATAGAAGCAGGTCATATCTTCCAGCTAGGGACAGTATATTCAGAGCCAATGAAGGCAGAGTTTTTAAATGAGAACCAAAAGCTTGAACCTTTTGTTATGGGAACTTATGGCATTGGTGTTAGTCGTCTCTTAGCAGGGATTATTGAACAAAATCACGATGAGAGAGGGTGTATCTGGACAAAAGCTTCTGCTCCTTATAATGTAGATATTATTGTAGCAAAAGCTAAAGATGAAGAGCAGATGGCAGTGGCTCAAAAAATCTATAGCCAACTTCAAGATAAGGGTATAGATGTAATTTTAGATGATAGAGCAGATAAAAAGACAGGCTTTGGAGTTAAAATAAAAGATTTTGAGCTTATTGGTATGAACTATGCAGTTGTTGTTGGTAACGATATTAGAGAGGGTAAAGTAGAGATTATTGCTCGTAAAGATTTATCTAAAGAGGTTGTTACCATAGAAGATGTGGTTAATATTTTAGTAGAGAAGTTGGCATAAGATGATTTTTTTAGTTATCTATTTTTTATTGGAACTCTTTTTTTCATTAGAGGTTGGAGCTAAGATAGGTTTTTTGTGGTCAGTAATTTGGATAGTAACCACTTTTATTATAGGAATGGGGCTCATTCAGAATGCACATGTTAATATTAAGATGAATATGCAGAGTCTCTCAATGGGAAAATTGGATATGAAAGCTTTTCATGACTCAGCTACTTCATATTTTTTAGGAGCAATTTTATTGATTGTTCCTGGTGTCTTTTCTGATATTTTAGGAGTAATTGCACTATTATATACTTTTTATTTACAATTTGGTGGTACAATACCGAGTTCTAAAAATAAAACTAATATTAATAGTTTAAATCAACAAGGAGATGATGATGTCATTGATGTCGAGATTATTGACTCTAGTAGTCATAGCAACACTAAGCGTTAGTGCTAGAAGCAGTGCAGATGAGGTAAAATCTTATGTAAAAGAGCGTATGATTCAAAATAAACAGGTAAAGGTGACTAAAGTCGATATTATTGACTCAAAAGTTTTAGATGAGCCAAAAGGTTGGGAGGTATTTTTTATTAATATTCATGCCAATGTTAAAAAGGGTCCTACTATATTTGATAAGGTAACTGTTCCAGAGACACTTTTTGTAAAAGATGGTTATACTGTTCCAACACTTATTAATCTTAAAACAGGTGAAGACCTAAAGTTAGTACTTAAGCCAGACCTTAAACCGAATGTATATGATGATAAGCATTTAATTGCAGGAAACAGAGACGCTAAACATAAATTAGTAATTTTTACTGACCCAATGTGTCCATTTTGTAGAGAAAAAGTACCTGAAATCTATAAGGCTGTAAAAGAGAACCCAGAAACCTTTGCACTATACTACTACCATCTACCTCTTTTAAGAATACACCCTGTGTCAGATATCATTACACGAGCAATGCAAGTAGCTAAAGCAAAGGGTATTAAACAAGATAAATTAATGGAGCTATATAAGTTAAAAGTTGAGCCAAGAGAGACTAATGCTACAAAAGTTTTGGGTGAAATTAAAAAGCAGTTTGGTATTGATGTAACAGAGAAAGAGATTAATGAAGATAAAATCTCTAAAGAGATTATATTTGACAGAGATATGGCAACTCAATCAATGGTAACAGGAACTCCTACACTATATATTGATGGTAAGTGGGACCCAAGTAGAAATGAGTATAAAAAGCTTATTAAAAATAACTGAACTGAAGAGCTAATAGAGATAATAAAAGGTATTTTTTGAAAAGATTAACCATAGCAACAAGAGCTAGTGACCTTGCTCTTTGGCAAGCATATTATGTACGAGACAGAATAGAAGAGGCTTTTTCTGATGTAAAAGTAGAACTAAATAAGATTACATCAAATGGTGATAAAGTTTTAGATAAACCTTTAGCACTTATTGGAGGAAAAGGACACTTTACAAAAGAGTTAGAAGATGAGATGTTAGCAGGAAATGCTGACATTGCCGTACACTCACTAAAAGATGTCCCCTCATATATGCCAGATGGTTTAGAGTTAGGAGCAATTACAGAGCGTCAAGACCAGTCAGATATTTTTCTCTCTTTTAAATATGAGTCATTTCACTCTCTTCCAAAAGGTGCTGTGGTCGGAACAACTAGTCTAAGAAGACGTATGCAACTACTCTCTGTTCGTCCTGATTTGAAGGTAAAAGATTTAAGAGGTAATGTAAACACACGTCTTAGAAAACTAGCAGAGGGGCAGTATGATGCAATTATTTTAGCATTTATTGGACTTAGCCGTTTGGACCTTTTAAAAGATATTCCTTTTACTCAAAAGCTTCCTCTTAATATTATGATTCCTCCTATGGGGCAAGGTGCTTTAGGGATTCAGATTAGAAGTGATGATGATGAGATTCGTAAAATTGTTAAAATTTTAAATCATGAAGATACATTTTTGGCTTCCCAGATAGAGCGAGAATTTATTGGTAAAATTGGAGCAGGTTGTTCAGCTCCTGTTGCTGTTAATGCAACTATAGATGAGGTTGGACTAGTAACAGCAAAGGCGATGATTGGTTATCCAGATGGTTCAAAGATTTTACAAGAACAGGTAGCCTCTTCAAAAAACTCTTGTAAAGGTTTAGGTCTACTTCTTGCAGAGCTTATGATTAAAAAAGGTGCAATAAAAATTCTTAAAAGAGCTGAAGAGATGGCATTTAAGGGCGATACTCCTGCTGAGAGGATTTAGAATTAAATTTTATGCTATAATCAAACCAAAAAGCAAGAGCAATAATGCTAAAACTAAAAAGCCTCCTAATATCTATTTTAATGTTACAGATACTCTATGCCCAAGATGATGTTGCATATAGCTTTCACCTCTCAACTACTACTCCATATAGACAAGAGGCAGTTTTTTTAGATGTCAACATCTCTCAGCTTGACCACTCTAAGGTTATGCTCTTTAACTTTACGCTAAAAAACTCTAAAGATTATAGTTTTTATCAAATAGGGCTTGAAGAGCGTGAGAAGTATCATGATTTGAGACATGAGTATAGTTATCTTATATATCCTAAAAAGAGTGGTAGGGTTAAGATTGAGTTTGATATGGTAAAGTCTTTGACAGATGATGACAAAGTTACCTACTCTATTTCAGGAGATAGAGATAGTGTTAAACGTTTGGAGAAAGAGGATATAGTAGTTAGTTTAAAGCCAATACTTTTAGATGTTAAAGACCTACCTAAAGGTGTTGAATTGGTAGGAGATTTTAAACTAACTTATAGTTTAGATAGACAAAAGACAGAAGCATTTGACCCTATTAATTTTAAGGTCAAATTAAAAGGTAGAGGAGAGGTTGAGCCTTTTGAGATTTTAAAAGAGAGTAAAAGCTATAGACTCTTTCACCAAGCTCCAAAGGTTAAAAAGTTCCACACAAAAGATGGAACAACTACCAGTATAGAGTGGGAGTATGCTATTTCGGCTAAAGAGAGTTTTACTCTACCTGCTATTGAGATAAAAGCTTTTAATCCAAAGAGCAAAAAGGTATATACTCTAAAAACTCCTGAGTATAAAATAGAAGTAGATAAGGTATCAGAAGAGAGCTTACTAGATAGCGAAGATGTCCCTGCCGTCTCAAAAGCTATCGATTGGGATTGGTGGCGTTGGTTATTCTCTTATATTTTTGTCTTTATGGCTGGTTTTTTAATGCCTCGTGACCTATTTAGACGAAAAAAGCCTATAGTAAAAAATGATGAAGAGATTTTAGCAGAGAAGATTAGAGGAGTTAAGAGTCATAAAGAGTTGTTAGAGATTCTATTGGCACAAAATGACAGCAAATACTCAAAAGCCATAGAGGCTTTAGAGTTGGTACTCTATAGAGGTCGTAAGATTTCACTCTCTAAGGTTTTAGATATGATAGATATAAGTTAAAAACTTCTGTTCAAACTCTTTAGCAGGAATAGCTTTTGAGCAGAGGTAGCCTTGGTAGAAGATGGAGTCATCTATCTCTATTAGCTTCTCTCTTTGTTGTTCATTCTCTATACCCTCAATAATAATTTTGTAGTTAAACTGTTTTCCTATAGCTATAATGCTCTTAACTAACTCTTGGCTATCTGGATTGGTTAAGATGTCATTAATAAATATCTTATCTATTTTAAGAACTTTAAAGGCTATCTTTTTAAGATATGAAAGAGAGGAGTAGCCTGTTCCAAAGTCATCAATGCTACACTCAATACCTTTCTCTTTTAGTTTTTGGATAATCTCTTGAGTCTTTGTAAAGTTATCTAGTAGAGTAGTCTCTGTTAAATCAAGTTTAATAAGAGATGGGCTTATGTTTCCTTTTTTAATACACTCATCAAGTTGCTCTACAAAGTTAATCTCATTTAGCTGTCTAGCATTGATATTGATAGAGACATATTCAAAGTTAATAATGTGTGCATTTTTCCAAATATAGAGTTGTCTACATACCTCTTTTGCAACCCACCAACCAATTTTAGTAATAAGACCAGATTCAGTAGCCATAGGAAGAAACTTGTCTGGCATAATAAGCCCTTTTGTGGGGTGATTCCACCTAATAAGAGCCTCTACAGCATTTAAGCTATTATTTTTAATGGAGACAATTGGTTGATAGTATAGTTCAAGCTCATTGTTATCTATAGCAAACTTTAGGTCATGTTGTAGGGCAGTAAGCTCTTGTTGTTCTAAATCTAGTGAGTGGTCATAAAATCTAATATTGTTTAGACCTTCACGCTTTGTTTGATACATAGCCATATCAGCTTGACGAATAATCTGTTCTGTATTGTTTGAGTTTGGTTCAATAAGAACAATTCCAATACTAGTTGTCATATATAGGTCTAATCCCTCAATGTGAAAAGCCTCTTTAAATATCTCTTTAATCTCTAAAGCTATATTTTTTGCTTCTCTTCTTGCTACGTTAAGCTCTTTAGTATAGAAAGGAATTATCATAATAAACTCATCGCCACCAATTCTAGAGAGAAATTTTTTCTTAATCTTTAAAGTTTTTAGTCGAGATGCAACCTCTAGCAAAAGTTTGTCTCCTACAATATGACCAAAGGTATCATTTATCTGTTTAAAGTGGTTTAAGTCCATATAGAATAGAAAAGAGTAGTGGTCTATATGCTCTACTTTCTCTATAAGCTCTTTCATATAGATTTGATAACTCCTCCTATTTGGCAGGTTAGTTAATGCATCGTGTAGAGAGATATAGTTAATTTTTTCATAAGCTTGATGTTCAATACTTTTGTCTTCTATAGTACCTATACCTCCAATAATCTCATTGTTGTCATTGTGAAGTGAGGAGCAGGTAAGTTCAATCCATATTGGATTTTTTTGAAAAGTAATATTAGATGAGCCTATAGTCTCTTTTTCAGAGGAGTTAATAAGGACATATTTGAGTGTATCTACAACTTTTTTATCTTTTAACTCATTAAGGTTAAAACCTTTTAGATTTTTATCTAAACCAAGAAGTTTTTTAAACATATTATTGTATCTTAAAATATTAAGATTATGGTCATAATAGAAGATGCCAATTGGAGCCTGTTTTAAAAATGCAGTAAGCTTTTTCTCTTTTGTTGCAAGTTGCTCTTTTGCCCATTGGTAACGTCTTTGTGTATTATATGTTTCATTAAGTAGTTTATTGAGCTCTTTAATAGATATTAAAAGAAGAAAATAAGAGATAGCAAGAAGTATTTGTAGTAGATGACTATAGGGAACATTAGTAACATATAAAAGTATAAATATAAAAATAAAAACTATTGTAATAAATAGAGAAATTATTTTAGTTCTGTTTCTAATATTAAAAATGGTAATTATTTTAGAGATATAGTAAATAAGTCTTTTCATAATATTATTATAAGATAAAAAAATTATATTTAACATAAAGTGTTCTTTTATTGAAAAATAAAACTAACATATAGCTCATATCTAAAAAAAACTTGCTAAAATATCAGATTATTAAAATATAGAGGATATTGTTATGAAAGTACTATTAATAAAAGATGTAAAAAATCTAGGAAAAAAAGGTGAAATAAAAGATGTAAAAGATGGATATGCCCAAAACTTCTTAATTGCAAAAGGTATGGCAAAGTTAGCTACTCCTGATGTTGTAGCTCAATGGAAAGCAGAGCAGGAGAGAAGGGAAAAAGAGTTAAAAGAGACCCTAGAGCGTCTTAAGAAAGAGGAGAAAGAGTTAGCCTCAAAACCGATTATTATTACAAAAAAACTAGCTCCTGCTGGTATTCAAGGTTCAGTTGGTAAAGATGATATTGCTAAAGCGATTAAAGAGCAGATGGGTATTGAGATTGACAAAAAGACAGTAGAGCTTAAAAAAGCACTAAAAACTGTAGGTGAACATAAGGTAGACATTAAGCTAGGTCATGGAATTCATGCCCATGTAACTGTAGAGATTAAAGGAGAAGAGTAGAGTGTTTTATGCAACAACAATACTTGCCTATAAAGGTAAAGATAGTGCTGTCATAGGTGGTGATGGTCAAGTAAGCTTTGGTGATACTATCTTAAAGGGAAATGCTACTAAAATACGCTCTTTATATAAAGGGAAAATTTTAGCAGGTTTTGCAGGAAGTACAGCCGATGCTTTTAACCTTTTTGATATGTTTGAGACTATCTTAGAGGAGAAAAAGGGTGACATCTTAAAGTCAGTTATTGAGTTCTCTAAAATGTGGAGAAAAGATAAACACTTACGTCAGCTAGAGGCTATGATGTTAGTACTTAACCGTGAGCATATCTTTATCTTGACAGGGACAGGTGATGTAGTTGAGCCAGAAGATGGTAAGATTGCATCTATTGGTTCTGGTGGAAACTATGCTATTGCAGCTGCTAGAGCCTTAGATAAGCACGGAAACTTAAGTGCTAAAGAGTTGGTTAAAGAGTCTTTAACCATTGCAGGTGAGATTTGTATCTACACCAATACAAATATTAAAATATTGGAGCTTTAATTGAGTACTACTATACCAACCAATCTAACCCCAAAAGAGATAGTTGCATTTTTAGATAAATATGTTATAGGGCAGAACAATGCCAAAAAGACCATTGCAGTAGCACTTCGTAACCGTTATAGACGTTTACAGTTAGACCCTGAGTTACAACGAGATGTTATGCCAAAAAATATCTTGATGATAGGAAGTACAGGGGTAGGAAAGACTGAGATTGCACGAAGACTCTCAACTATGATGCGTCTGCCTTTTGTCAAAGTAGAAGCTAGTAAGTTTACAGAAGTTGGTTTTGTAGGTCGAGATGTTGAGTCTATGATTCGTGATTTGGCTGCCAATGCTCTGGTTTTAGTTCGTGAAGAGCAAAATGAGTTAAACAAAGAGAAGATAGAGGCTTATATTGAGAAAAAAATCATAGAGAAACTCCTCCCTCCTCTTCCAGCAGGTGCAAGTGAGCAGAAACAAGCAGACTACGATGCCTCTTTTGCAAAGATGCAAGAGAAGTTAGCCAAGGGTGAACTTGACCATCTAAAGATTGAAGTTGATATGCCAACTCCAACTATTGATGTTATGGGTGCAGGAAATATTCCTCCAGAGATGGCAAATGTGCAAGAGTCTATCATAAAAGTTATTAGTGGCATAAATAAAAAGGGTAAAACTAAAGAGGTGACAGTAAAACAGGCTAAATCTATCTTAGCCCAAGAGGCTAGTGAAGAGCTTTTCGATGAAGAGAAGTTAAAAGATTTGGCGTTGAAGAAGATAGAAGAGGGTGGAATTGTCTTTATTGATGAGATAGACAAGATTGCTGTTCCTGCTAACTCCTCATCACGTCAAGACCCAAGTAAAGAGGGGGTTCAAAGAGACCTACTTCCTATTGTAGAAGGCTCAAATGTTCAGACTAGAATAGGGCAGGTAAAAACTGACCATATTCTATTTATCGCAGCTGGGGCATTTCATCTCTCTAAACCTAGTGACCTTATTCCAGAGCTTCAGGGTCGTTTCCCTCTACGAGTTGAGCTTGATTCACTCGATGAGGAGGCACTCTATAGAATCTTAACAGAGCCTAAAAATTCTCTTATAAAGCAGTACAAAGCTCTTCTTTCAGTCGAAGATGTAGATTTAATATTTGAAGAGGAAGCACTAAGAGCCATAGCACAATACTCTGCAACAGCTAATGAAAAGACAGAAGATATTGGAGCTAGACGACTCCATACTATTATGGAGAAGATTGTAGAGGATATCTCATTTAATGCAGATGAGTTTGCTGGTCAGACTGTAACGGTTGACTTGAAACTAATTGATGAGAAGCTTGAAAAAGTGGTTGATGATGAGGATACTACTCGGTATATTTTGTAGGATTAAATTATAAATTTTTTCTTTATACCGATTTTTATTTGATGGTGTATTGGGAAATGCATACATTTTGGATTTTTTAGTTTATTGAATTTGATTTTGACGGTGTGAGACTGTGAAAGAACCGATAATATAATGGGGGTGAGACTTCAGTCTCACAAAATAGTGCTATTTCATAGCACTCAAAGACTAAAGTCTTTGCCCCAAAAGTTTTCAAATTTAAGTTCTTTCACAACCTCTGCGTTAGGAAACGCACCCGATGATATGCTGAGCAATAGTCTGCTCAATACTCTCAATACTATCTGTAGCATCTATAAGAAGATGAGGTAGCTCTAACTTCTCTAAACTCTCTTTCATGTGATTTTGTACTGAAATTAAGTATTCTAATCCACGTAACTCAATGCCATCTAACTCTTTCTCTCCTAAACGCTCTTTTAGTGTCTCCATATTTGTAATAAAAAGAACAATAAGGTCAGGAAAATGCTCCTCTAGTGCAAATCTATTGAGTTCTACTAGATGTTCAAAATCAAATTCACCATTTGCAAGGGCGTAACCAATTCCAGAGAGGAAGCCTCTGTCAGAGAGAATTAATTTATCTCTATTTGGTTTAATGACTTGGGAGTAGTGTTCGGCTCTATCGGCTAAA
>JALWNF010000061.1 GCA_026995985.1 Campylobacteraceae bacterium | reverse complement strand
CTCATAAGCCTTTTTATAAACCTCTAACTCCTCTTTAGTTATAGGTTTTGCTTTAATCTCCTCTATAACCTTCTCCACCATTTTAATAAGCTCATCTTTTCGTTTTGGGTCACAAGAAAAAGAGATAGTAGCATGAGATTTTACCTCCAATACATCAAGACCTATAGAGGTACTTATGCTATAAACTCCTGATTTATCTTCACGAATTAGTTTACGTAGACGAGTATTTAGTGTCTTTCTTAAGGCTTCTGCTATAAAGCCTCTTTTGGTGCTATAGGGAACTTTACTCTCATACTGTAGAACTATATGACTAATATTTTCACTATTGTAGTTTCTACTAAACTCTACTTTACCTTTTAGGTGAGGAATCTCTCGTTTTATAAACATCTCCTCTCTCTTTTTTATAGGTAGATTTGCCAAATATTTTTGAGATAACTCTTTAACCCTATTGTAAGATATGTCCCCAACAATTAGTACTATAAAGTTGTTAAGGTCAGAGAATCTATCTTTAAATATCTCTAACATCTCCTCTTCATTGTACTTATCTATACTCTCATTGGTCTCAAATACTATACGCTCATAATTTTTATAATAAAACTTTTTAACCTCTCTAGAAAATCTAGTTTCAGGGTCATTTAGTGCCTCTGTAGCGTCTATTTTTAAAATATTTTTAATATTGTTGGTAACTCTTTTGTCTATCTTTGGCTTAGTAAGTTGCAAGTAGAGAAGTGCAAACATACTCTCTATATCGTTACTGTTTGCATACCCAGTAATACTCTCTGTTCTCTCATGTATTCCAAAACCTACATGGATACTCTTGTCACTCAAAATCCTATTGAGTTCAAGCATAGAGTAGTTGGCTACTCCCGAATTGGTTACAAATGTGACTACATTACTTAACTCTAAAAGCTTATTGGCGTCATAGAGAGATTTACCACCATAGCTAAACCCTCGCAAAATAACTCTATCTTTTGTAAAGTCTGTCTCTTTAAAGGCTACCTTTAGACCATTTTCTAAAGTAAACTCATGAATATCTCTCTTTTTATCATAACTCTCACTAACTATCTTTTTAGGTTTTAGCTCATCTACCTTTAACTCACTTGGTAACTTTTTTGTTTTGCTTACATCAGTAAGGTATGCTTTGGCATCTTCTATAGTTTTTAGTACCTCATCTTTGGAGTAGCTCTTACCTGTAGAGTTTTTGAATATAATCACTCTATCTTCAAAGTTTAAAAATCTTCTAAAAAGAGCATTTATCTCCTCTATCTTTATATCTTTTATCATCTCTTTGTTAAGCTTATACTCAACATCATAATCTACAAAAGTCTGGTCTTTATTTTTTGCACAAAAGAGTAAATCACCAACTAATGAGCTAGAGGTTTGATCATGCACACGAGCATAATGCTTCTCATTAGAGGCTAACATCTCTTTTTTGACTTGAGCTAAGTCGTTTGGAGAAAAACCATATTTTTGAAAACTAAAAATTAACGCATAAAGCTCCCTAAGTGCAGGTAGCTCATCACCATCTTTATAGGAGGCTGAAAAGATATATGCTCCTCTATTTTTATTAAATGTATCCTCATAAAAGTTAATAACAGTCGCCTTTGGATTAACTTTCTCTATCTGCTCTTTGGCTTTTATAGCAAAGAGTTTCCTCATCATAGCATCTATAAGACCTTTTCTAAAGTCACCTTTAGTCAACAGAGGGTCTAATTTGTCAAGGTAGTATACCTCTATACTGTTAGAGGTAACCTCTTTGTCCCAAACGGTCTTTATGCGTGTTGTATTGTTTTCAGGAATAACTCTTGCCACTCGTTTTGGGTGAGAGGTTCTCTTTAGAGAGCTAAAGGTTTTTTTAATCATCTCCTCTACCTTAGTAGCGTTAAAATCACCTACAGCCACAAAGTGCATAAGCTCAGGGCTATACCATCTCTTATAAAAAGCCTTTGCCTCCTTGGCAGGAATATTTTTGATTATATCCTTTTTACCTATTGGCTCTTTGTGAAAATAGGGGCTATTTTTAAAGATAAGAGGCTCTATCTGCTTAAAGATACGCTCACTGACTCTATTTCGAAGCCGTGCCTCTTCAAGTATGACCCCTCTCTCTTTGTTAAACTCCTCTTTGTCAAAGGTTATTCCCTCTGCCCAATCTAAAAAGACAGTAAAGCTCTTCTCTAAGTTATCTTTTTCTAAGGGAACAGTTAACTTATAAATTGTTCTCTCATAGCTTGTATTGGCATTTAGGTCACCACCAAACTGAACCCCTATTGACTCTAAATAGTCAATTAAATCGTTCTTCTTAAAGTGTTTTGAGCCATTAAATGCCATATGCTCCACAAAGTGAGCAACACCAAGTTCACTCTGATTCTCTTCAAGAGAACCAACTTTAACTAACAGACGTAACTCTGCTCGATGTTTAGGTTTTTTGTTGTGCATAATGCTGTACTTAAAGCCATTAGCAAGTTCTCCTTCTATTACACTCTTCTCTTTAGGAAGAAGTTCAGAGGTAGTTGCATTGGCATAGATAAGATACGGAAATAGAAATAGAAGTAAAAATTTTTTCATATAGAGCCTTTTTTAAAAGTTATTTATAAATATACTTCAAGTTAGTGAACAAAGTATTAACAAGCTAACTAAAAATTTTTCTTAAAATAGGATTTACCTTCTCTTTTCCATACATTGCATAGTGTAACTCATAGATATTTGAAGCAATCAACTCTATCTCCTCTAAACTCTCTTTGGTACAGGCAAATAGAATTTGGTCTCCAATCTGTAAATTTATATTAGTTGGCAAGAGTATCTCATCTCCATCTCTATATAGTAGTAGAGGTAAAGTAGGGTTGTGTACATCTCTATCTTTTAAAGAGCACAAAAGAGTCTCTATTTTAACCTCTACACCATTTAATAGCTCATGATATAAAGCATAAGCACTCTCCTCTTCTATATCTAATCTTTTTAAAAGTGGATTAACATCTACCTGATTTTTTAAGAGAGTAATAAGAGACTTTGTCCAATTCTCTTTTTGTGTTAATATCAACTTTAAAAAACGATGTTTTAATGGATTGGCAATTGCCATTGAGGCTTTATTAATATATATCTGCTCAATTACAAAGAGCCAATCTATATTTGCAGCCTGAAAAACACTAACCTCTTGCATAGTATTTTCTCTAGCAATAATATATATGTCAGGATTAAGCTTTTTAGCTGTAATAACTATAGAGAGATTATCTATGTCATTCTTTGTTCCTACAATCAGAGCTGCAGCCTCTTTAATTCCAACATCAAGAAGTATATCTTTGTCATCAGGATTAGCACGAACAAAAATACCCTCTTCTATCATCTTATGGTTTGCTAAACGTTTAGCATCAATAAAAACATGCTCTATGCCATATTTATTAAATTTTGACTGTAGTGCTTTTCCAAATCGACCATAACCACAAATAACATACTTACCCTCTGGTAGAGATAGAGGCTCTTCACTCAAATCACTATTGCCATAAATCCAGTTTTCAACTACAAGTGTATGTGGTGAACGCAGTGCAACATCAACCCTTTTTGCAAATACTTCAAATGGATTAATAACCTTAGCAATGTCTGTATCTAAAATACTCTTTGATATATCATCATAGGTCGATTTCGCTATTACCTTAACATTTGGATTTAAGAATTTAGTTAAAATAGAAATACGAAAATTATGCTCTTCATTTTCAAATAGAGAGATGATTCCCTTACAGTTACTCTGCAAAATACCAGCATCTTGAAGTGTCTCAGTTAGTAGTGCATCAGCTACCATTACAGGTACATCTTGCTTCATCTCCTCTAACATAAAAATATTTATCTTCTCTTCATCATTATCAATGAGTACAACTTCCATATTTGCATTATGTAACTTTTTAATAATCTCAGCATTTACATGAGTATAACCCAATACAATAACAAAGTTACCTTCAAGCTCCCTAACCTTTTTTCTAAAACGGTTCCTCATCACTTCAAACTTAAGAGTTTTATCTGTTACTGCTGAGACCAAAGCCCCTAAACCATAAAACCACCCTACAACAGTAATATATATACAGACAGATACCCAAAGTTTCTGTGGATATGTAAAAGCATAAGGTGCTTCACCAAAACCAATGGTTGAAGCCATATAAGAGACAAAGTAGAAGGCATCAAAAAAACTAAGATGATAGACATTGCCTTTGTCGTCCATACCTGGAATGAGTACCATTCCTAGTATTGCGATTGAGTAAGTAACTATAATAACAAGAAGAGGTATCCTTAACTTCTGTAAGATAATCCAAAGTGCATTATTATTCACTTGATTACCTTTTTGACTTTAATGTTTCACCTATGTAGAGTATAACAGAGGTAACATTTGCCAACAATGCACCACCTGAAAGAGAGATAATAGCTGCAAAAGCTTCAACATCAACTATAGATAAATACTCTGTAACTGTCCAAACTGTTACAGCAGCTATTAGTTGTATATCTGCAACTAAACTTGTAGCCAAAAGTACAGCTCCTAACTGTGTCTTATCTCCAATCTTTAAAACAGTAGAGATAAGACTTACAACTAAAGCGACAAATAGTTCATAGACACTATGTAGTTCAGGGTTATCTATATCACCATAAAAAAAACCAAAATTAATGGTCATTGCTAAAATAAAGAAAAAACCAGAGATTACTTTATCTAAATTCATTATAATTGTCCTCGTTGAAATAAGTTTTAAATTATAGCATAATGTTAGCTCTTTTACTTAACCAATAAAACTATTGAGGAACATAGACCTTTTGACCTATATGCAACATAGAGCGACTACTCTTAATTTTACTATTGGCTCTAACTATTTTATAAACAGCCTTTTCATCTCCATAAAACTTTTTAGCAATCATCGCTAAGGTATTACCTTTTTCAACAATAATATATCTTCTTTTAGTCTTATTATCTTTTCTTGGTATGACCAACTTCTCACCTAAACGTAGAGCTGTCTTTGAACTCTTTATTCTTCTATTTGCTCTGACTATTCTTTTATACTCCCTCTCATTACCATAAAATCTTTTTGCCAATAAAACTAAAGTATCACCTTTTTTTACACGAATAATACGAGGTTTTATCTTCTCATAGTGAGCAATAAGTGTGGGCTTTCGTTTTTTAACTATTACCTTTTTTATTTTTTGCTTTTTAGCAGTTACCCTTTTATAAACTTTAGGTTTAGTAACAACACTTTTAACTTTTTCTTCCTTTACCTCTTGAATATTTGCAACTTTTAACTTTTTAATCTCATTCTCTTTTGTTGCAATCTCACTCTCTTGTGAGTTTATCTTTACAACTTTTTTACTTTTTGGCTCTTCTATCTTTCTCTCTTTTTTAACAACCTTCTCTTTTTCAACAACTGTTGGCATAGCAAGTTCTTCTATGTAATGCGTTGAGGGCTCTTCTTTAACTTTAGGTTCACTCTGCTTAGCAATGACAGAAGAGCTTTTTTTCTCTTTAGGAGTTGATTGTTCTACCTCTATAGGTTTAGATTTAGACTCTAAAAGAGTAGAACTCCTCTTTTCATCTTCAAGATTTTTATGTATAACTTCATTTTTAGACTCTTTTTTTACTGTAGATGTTGCTACTTTATCGTTTTGTAGTAACTCTCTATTTTGAGCTAAATAAAAAGCCCCTCCTCCAACTAAAAGAGCAGTTAGAGATAAAAAGAGCAATTTTAACTTACTTCTATGAGGCTCTTCATCTTCATAGTAGCTATATTCCTCAAAGAAAGCATACTCATCATCAACGCTTGGTCCTTCTATCTTCTTTACAATAATATTCTCTTCTTGATTTGACATTGTAACTTCCCATTTTTATTATTGTATGTAAGTATAACATAAGTTAAAACTACTTAAGCACTAATTGGCTAAAATACACCCCTCAATATCAAAGGGTACAAAATAATGGAAAATAGAAGCAAAGATTTTTTAAGGCGAATTGTAGAAGAGGATTTAAAAACTGGTAAATACAAAGAGATTAT
>JALWNF010000060.1 GCA_026995985.1 Campylobacteraceae bacterium | reverse complement strand
GAAGAGCAAGAGATACTCTCTGCTTTCATAGATACAAAACTACATAAAATTACTCCTCAAAAGGTAGCTAACAAATTAAACTATATTCGTCAACAAAAACAGATGAAGATTTGGGAAGAGAGGCTAGATGTTAGGTTTAACTCTCTTTTGCAAATGGAGTTCTACTGCTCTTATAAGTTTGATATGCCTGAAGAGACCTTTTTTAAGTCACTACTTACTACTACAGCTTCCATTGAACACAACCTTCTACTGCATGAAGAGCAAGAGTATATAAAAAGAGAGTTAGAGGCGTTTAAGAGCTCTGCTATTGCAAAAAAAGAAGAAGAGATAGAGACTTTTTTAAAGAGTGTTAACAGTAACCACAAATACCTCTCTGTAGATGAAATAACCAAACTTATTCGCTCTATGCCCCCAGAAGATGAACTCGATGAAGTTGAGATACCCCTTAATATTGTTCAAGAGATTGTAGCCATAATTAACCCAGAGTATAGAGTAACTATAGAAGGGAGCAATATTGTTATAGCTGTAGAGAATAGCTACTCACTTTATGGAAAAGAGATTCCATATACTGCTACTGTATCTTATGCTAGAGATTTTATCTATAGACATATATGGAGAGAGAAACGCCTTCCTATAGTATCTGACCTTACATTAGTTAAAGATGATATAAAAGAGCATTTTAAGCAGAGTATCAAAGATATTGAATATGAGCTATTTGAGTTAGCAGAGGGCTTAGAGGTAGAAGATGAGGTTGTGCAGAGGTATATTTTGCAGTTTATTGAGCCACAAGTTACCTCCTCTAAAAATCTTAAAATTAAAGAGAAGGTAAAACGTCGTATCGTCTACCACTTTATGGAGTATATTCGTCCTATAAAAGAGAAGAAACGAAAAGAGGAGCTGTTGGCTAAGACTATTAGAGATTTTAAAAATCTTTTCCCTTTGGCTAGATTACTTAACCGTGAAATTGTATTTCATGTTGGACCTACAAACTCAGGAAAAACCTATGAAGCACTTAAAGAGTTAGAAAAAGCTGAGACAGGCTACTACCTTGCACCTCTGCGTCTTTTAGCACTAGAGGGGTATGAGACACTTAAAGCTAGAGGGGTTAATGTCTCACTAATTACGGGTGAAGAGGAGATTATTGATGAGGAGTCTACACACATTAGCTCAACTATAGAGATGATGAACAATAGTGTTGATGTAGATGTCTGCGTAATAGATGAGATACAGATGATAGACGACCGTGACCGTGGCTGGGCGTGGGCAAATGCACTCATTGGAGCTCCTGCAAAAAAGGTTATCTTAACAGGTTCAGCCGATGCACTAGATGCTGTAACCAAGCTTTGTGACTACCTTGAAGAGCCACTAACAGTAAAACATTTTGAGCGTAAAAATGAGCTAATTTTACTGCAAAATCCTACTCCAATAAAGAGTATAGAGAAAGGAACTGCCATTGTTGCCTTTTCAAGACGTGAAGTTTTAGGACTACGTCAACAGCTCTCTAAATACTTCTCTGTCTCTGTTGTATATGGGAATCTCTCACCAGAGGTAAGAAGAGAAGAGGCTCGACGCTTTAGAGAGGGAGAGTCTGATATATTGATTGCTACCGATGCTATTGCTATGGGGTTAAATCTTCCAATCAAAACCCTGCTCTTTGCAAAAGATAACAAATTTGATGGCTTAAGAAGAAGAGAACTTCTACCTACAGAGGTTGCACAGATTGCTGGACGTGCTGGACGTTATGGGCTAGAAGAGGTTGGATACATTGGTGCTTTAGATGGCAAAACCCTAGAGACCATAACCTCCAAATTCTATCAACCTCTACCAAAACTAGAGCTTCCATTTTCTGTTATGGCTAGTTTAGAGCATGTTATGCTTATTGGTGAGATATTAGAGACAGAGAACCTCTCTGTTATCTTAAACTTTTTTGCTGACAATATGGAGTTTGAGGGTCCTTTTGTAGCAGCAAATATAGACTCTATGTTAGAGATTGCTGCGATTGTTGATGAGTATCGTCTAGACCTAAAGACACGCTTTTTTCTAGCTTGTGCTCCTGCTTCTATCTCTTCACCATATATTGAGTCGGTATTTCACCGATATATCAAACAGATAGAGGCTAACCAACCTGTAAAATATCTACCTCCAAGAGACCTACCAAAGGTTGCACAGACCAATGAGATGATGCTAAATGCAGAAGATAGAGTAAGAGAAATCTCTCTCTATCTATGGCTCTCTTTTAAGTTTGAAGAGCTATTTAAAGATACACAACAAGCCATAGATGCACGTATCCGTCTAAACAACTACATTGAGAACTCTTTAAAACAAGGAAACTTTATCAAAAAGTGTACACGTTGTGGGAAGAGTTTGGATTTTACCTATAAGTTCTCTATTTGCGATGCTTGTTTTGCTAAAGGGCGACGAGGGTTACACTCTAACAGTAGAAGAGCCAAAAGTACAGAGAAAAAATCTTCACGACGAAGAACTTCTAGGAGACGGTAACAATTCATACATATATAATACCTGTAGGGGTAGCCCTTATGGCTACACCCTTATGTTAAATATCGAAAAAACAACACATTAATATTATTATAATTTTAGAGTAGCCACAAGGTCATCATATTATTAAAGCTGAGGACCAGCCTTTGCGTGGTCTACATCTGAGCCACTATCTTTATAACGTTCAAAGTTCTCAATAAACTTATAAGCTAAATCTCTAAGTGTTTCATTGAACTTCTCCTCATCGTCCCATGTATTTTTTGGGTTTAAAATGCTATTGTCTTTAATACCCTCTAATGTTTTTGGAACTTGAAGATTAAAAACAGGAAGAGTCTCAAACTCTGCATCATTAATAGAACCATTTAAAATACCATTGATACAAGCTCTTGTATCTTTAATACTCATTCTCTCACCTCTACCATTGAGTCCTGTATTTACCAAATATACATTTACATTGTGTTCATCTATCTTTTTTCCAAGAAGGTCTGCATAGACAGTTGGGTGAAGTGGTAAAAATGCCTCTCCAAAACAAGCTGAGAATGTAGTAACTGGTTCGGTAATACCACGCTCTGTTCCTGCAACTTTTGCAGTATATCCACTCAAAAAGTAGTACATTGCTTGTTCTTTAGTTAGCTTGGAGACAGGAGGAATAACACCAAAAGCATCATAAGATAGAAAGATAATATTTTTAGGGTGTCCAGCTTGTAAATCAGGTTTGTGGTTTTTAATATGCTCTATTGGATAAGAGACTCTTGTATTTTCTGTTTTAGAGGTATCAGAGTAGTCAACAACACCATCTTCATTGGCTACAACATTCTCTAAAAGTGCATTTTTGACAATAGCTCCAAAAATCTCTGGTTCATTCTCCTCTTTTAAGTCAATTACCTTTGCGTAACAACCACCTTCAAAGTTAAATATACCATTGTCATCCCAACCATGCTCATCATCACCAATCAAGGCTCTTTTTGGGTCTGTTGAGAGAGTTGTTTTACCTGTTCCAGAGAGTCCAAAAAATAGGCAAACATCATCATCTTCTCCAACATTAGCTGAACAGTGCATAGAGAGTTTACCCTCTAGTGGTAACCAGTAATTCATCATTGAGAAGATTCCTTTTTTCATCTCTCCACCATACCAAGTACCACCAATAATAGAGACATTATCCTCTATATTAAAACATACATAAACATCAGAGTGAAGCCCCATCTCTTTATAATCTTTATTGGTTGCTTTACAACCATTGTAAACAACAAAGTTAGGCTCAAACGTTTCTAGCTCTTCTTCAGTTGGACGAATAAACATATTTTTAACAAAATGTGCCTGCCAAGCTACTTCAGATATAAAACGAATAGAACGCCTACTACTTTGCGATGCCCCTGCATAGACATCCATTATATAGATATCTTTTCCAGATAACTGCTTTTTAGTTAAGTCAAAAAGCTTATCAAACTTCTCTTTATCAATCTTTTTGTTAACATCTCCCCAAAAAATATGTTTATTTGAAGGAGCTTGGTCTACAAAATATTTATCTTTAGGGCTTCTTCCTGTAAAGATACCTGTATCACACATTGCTGTTCCAGTTGATGAGATTTTACACTCATTATTGTTAACTTCATGTGCTTGAAGTTCATCAAAACTTAGATTATAGTAAACCTCTCCAATGTTTTCAAGTCCTAGTTTATCGAGACCATTTGGTATACGGTTGCTCATCTTTTGTACCTTTACATTTATATATGTTATATTTTGCTATTTTATAGCAAATAAAAGGAGAAGATTTACATCTCATTTTATTTACTATAATATGGGTTATTCATTAACATATATAAAAATATCCACAAAATTATACTATTGAATATATATTAACAAACTTACTTAAAGTGATTATTTAAAATAACGTTACTTAACGCAACGTTATTTTTGAGTCTCTATTTAAAAATAGAAAGAAGTACCCCAGCTGCAACAGCTGAGCCAATTACACCTGCAACATTTGGTCCCATTGCATGCATAAGAAGTACATTTCCAGGTTTTGCTTCAGCACCAACCTTACTAACAACCCTTGCTGACATAGGCACAGCAGAAACCCCTGCTGCTCCAATAAGTGGGTTGATTGGCTCTTTTGAGAACTTATTCATAATCTTAGCCATAATCACTCCAGCAGCAGTACCAGCAGCAAAAGCAATAAGTCCAATAACCATAATTCCTAAACTCTCAAGAACTAGAAATTTATCGGCTGCAAGTTTAGAACCAACTCCAAGACCTAAGAAGATAGTAACAGTATTAATTAGAGCATTTTGCATAGTGTCAGAGAGTCTATCTACCACACCTGACTCTTTTGCAAAGTTACCAAAGGCAAATGCACCAATTAGAGGAGTTGACTCAGGAAGTACTAAAATAGATAACATCAAAACAATAATTGGGAAGAACAACTTCTCTAGTCTATGGACAGGACGCTGAACTCCCATTTTAATTTGACGCTCCTCTTTAGTAGTTAATGCTTTCATAATTGGTGGCTGAATAACAGGAACCAATGCCATATAAGAGTAAGCAGCAACAGCAATAGCACCTAACATATCTGGAGCCAATCTATTGGCAATAAAGATTGAAGTAGGGCCATCTGCTCCACCAATAATTGAGATAGCAGAGGCTGACTGAAGGTCAAATCCAAGTGCTGTTGCCCCTACTAGTGAACCAAAGATACCAAACTGAGCTGCACCACCAAGTAGAGCTGTTTTAGGGTTAGCCAAGAGTGGACCAAAGTCGGTCATGGCTCCAACACCCATAAAGATAAGTAGAGGAAAAAACTCATTGGCAATACCCATGTTGTATATGACTCCCAACATTCCCTCTGGCCCTGCCATATGTGCAAGAGGAATATTAGCTAACAATCCACCAAAAGCAATAGGAATAAGAAGTAGTGGTTCAAACCCTTTAGCAATAGCTAAATAGAAGAGCAGAAACACTATTCCTATCATAATAATACGACCAAAAGAGGACTCAAAAGCTCCAAGTTCATGCTCTTTTGATTCCCCTGCTGGGTCTGCACTCATCTCGCCATCATTAGTATCAATAATAGCTTTAATACCTGTAGTCTCCCAAAAACTTACTGCTAATTCAGAGATAGATTTTGGGTGATAAACCTTTTTTTCTGTGCTCTCTTCTTGATGCGTTGTCGCCTCATGACCCTCTGCATAGGCAAAAGAGCCAAGAGCAACTAAGGCTAACAGAAGAGAGATAAATATCTGCTTCAATCTCATGGATTACTCCATTGTTGCAAGAAGCTGTCCATCTACTACAGCATCATTTGTATTAACTTCAATCGACTTAATAACACCTGCTCTCTCAGCAACAATATCAATCTCCATCTTCATAGCTTCAAGAATCATAATCTGCTCACCTTCAGCTACAGAGTCACCAGGAGCTTTTAAGATTTTCCAAACATTACCTGGAGTCTGTGAACGAATCTCCAAAGAGCCTTTTGAACCTGAAGCTGTAGAAGCTTCGCTTTGTGCTGGTGTAGAAGTAGGAGCTGTACTTGGTGTAACTGAAATTTCAGCATCTCCCTCTGCAACTTGAACACTATAACTCTTACCATCTACTACTACTGTATAACTACCACTCATCTCTTCTCCTCCACAATCTTTACTATTTTTACCTTTTCTTACCATTAAAGGACTCTCACCCTTTAAAAACGCTATCCCTTTTTGGTCACATGCTGCTGCTATAAAGATGTTCTCTTCTGTTGTCTCTAGCTCTTCATCTTCAAGCACTTTTTTCCAATATGCAATAGACTTTGTTACCTCTTTATCTGCAAGGTCTAATGGATTCTCTGTTGTTGGCTCTAATTTTAACTTTTCTGAAGCCAGTTTAACAATCTCTGCATCTGGCTCAACTGGTGTCTTACCAAAGTAACCAAGAACCATACGTCCATACCCAGGAGCAATCTGTTTCCATTTCCCAAACATAACATTAGCATACGCTTGTTGCCAATAGAACTGACTTACAGGTGTTACAGAGGTTCCATACCCTCCACGCTCAACAACCTCTTTCATCTCAGCAATTACTTCATCAAACTTATCAAGAGAGTTATCATCTCTCATCATTTGTGTATTTGCTGTCAATGCACCACCTGGCATTGGAGAGAAAGGAATAAGAGGTGAGACTTGTGTAGCCTCTGGTGGAATCATATAATCAGCTAGACACTCTTTAAGACGCTCTTCATACTTAAGAACTTTTCCTAACTCTAAATCACCTAAGTTATAGTTTGTTCCCTTTGTTGCATGTAGCATAGTTAAAATATCTGGTTGAGATGTACCACCACTTACAGGAGCTGCTGCCATATCTATACCATTTGCACCAGCTTCAAGTGCTGCTAAATAAGAGGCAACTGAAACACCTGCTGTCTCATGTGTATGGAGTCTTAAATGAACCTCTTCACCTAAAAGTTTTCTAGCCATTGAGATAGTCTCATAAACTTTATTTGGATTGGCTGTTCCTGACGCATCTTTAAAACAGAGAGAGTCAAACTCAATTCCTGCATCTAAAATATTTCGTAAAGTCTTTTCATAAAAAGCAACATCATGAGCCCCTTTACACCCTGGAGGTAAATCCATCATGGTAATAACAACCTCATGATTCATTCCATGTTTTTTAATACATTGAGCACTATACTCTAAGTTATTTACATCGTTTAGAGCATCAAAGTTACGTACAGTTGTTGTACCATGTTTTGCAAACATCTTTGCAAAGAGGTCTATCATCTCACGACTACCAGTGTCAAGCATAACTGTGTTAATACCACGAGAGAGAACTTGTAGGTTTGCTTCTGGACCTACTATCTCTCTAAATCTATCCATCATCTCAAATGCGTTCTCTTGTAGATAGAAGAAGAGACTCTGAAATCTAGCTCCACCACCAAACTCAAAGTGGTTAATACCTGCACTCTTAGCAGCTTCTACTGCTGGAAAGAAATCTTCCATGAGAACACGACCACCAAAGACAGATTGAAATCCATCTCTGAAGGTAGTATCCATCACGTCAATATATTTTTTTGCCATTTTATACCCTCAATTTTATGATTTATTTTTACGAAACTCTATTACAGCAGCAATAATGGCAGCAACCTTGCGTTGCTCATCATCGGCTGAATCTCCTGCTAGAGTAGCAGGTGCTTTAGGAGTATTTTCAGGAAAATACTTCGCTATTAGTCTTGCTTGAAGTTCAACTACTTTGACCAGAATAAAGAGAAATAAAAATACAACTCCCATTCCTAGTACCATAAACTTCAATGCTTCAGCTACATTGTTTATGTCATTTACGTCAGCCATAGAAAACCTTCCATACGAAATTTATGCACTATTCTAACGATAAATACTTGAAAAAGCTTAATTTAACGATGCTTTTTTTTACGGTTACTCTTACGTGCTACTTTTTGTTCATACTCATAACTCTCTAACATACTATTGACAGTCTCTTCATCAAATCCTAATCGATTAATTGATGGTTTTCTTTGTTGAATTAAAAGTGTAACTACACGCTCAACAAACTCATGATAGTCCATCTGTTCCATACTATCTATAAAATCTATTGCAATAGGAGATATATCTACCTCCTCTACCATAGCTTGAAGTGATGCAAAATCATTATATAGCTCTTCACTGTCTGCTTCAAGAACTATAGTTGCTAGTTGCATATCTGCCCCTACCTCTTTTTGAATCCGTTGTAGCTCTCTAAACTCATCTGTTGAGACTAAAGTTATGGCTCTACCTGCTTTTCCTGCTCTTCCTGTTCGTCCAATTCTATGCACATAAGATTGTGGGTCAAATGGTATATGGTAGTTAAATACATGAGTAACATTTTTAACATCTAATCCCCTTGAAGCAACATCTGTTGCAACCATTATTTTGGATTCACCACGACGATATGCTCTTATGATTCGTTCTCTTTCGGTCTGCTCTAAATCACCATGCAATCCCTCTGCTAAAAATCCAATAGCTTTTAAATGCTCTGTTAATCTATCGACTTCACGCTTCATTCGACAGAAGATAATACACTTATTTGTCTCTTCTATCTCTAGTAATTTTACTATTGCCTCATCACGCTGTGACTCTTCAATTACATAATAGAACTGCTCTATTATATTGTTGGTACTATTACTCTCACCTACTACTGATATAAATTGAGGATTTGACAAAATATAATTTGCTAACTCTTTAATAGGCTCTGGCATAGTAGCAGAAAATAGAAGAGTCTGTCTATTTTGAGGAATATACTCAAATATCTCTTTAATCTCATCTAAAAATCCCATATCAAGCATCTCATCTGCTTCATCTAAAACTACTATCTCAGGATTAAAGTTATCAATCTTTCCTTTCTTGTAGAGGTCTTTAAGTCGTCCAGGGGTTGCAACAACTATCTGTACTCCTTTATTAATTAGAGCAATCTGCCGTCCATAACCAACACCTCCATAAACAGTAATGGTTCTTATGCCACAAAAGCGTCCAAGGTGATATAGCTCATCACTAACTTGAGTTGCAAGTTCTCGTGTTGGGGTAATAACCAATGCTCTCTCTATCTCACCCTTAGCAATTTTATCCATTATTGGCAACCCAAAAGCTGCCGTTTTTCCTGTACCTGTGTGAGCTTGTCCTACTAAATCTTCACCATTTGCAATAATTGGAATTACCATCTTTTGAATAGGACTTGGCTCTTTGAATCCTGCTATTCTAACCCCCTTTAAGAGGTTTTTGTGAAATTTAAAATCTTTAAATGTCAAACTATCTACCTTATATTATCATCAAGAGAATAACTCCAAAGATTATTCTATATACTCCAAATGCAACAAATGTAAATCGTTGCAAAAATACAATAAACATCTTTATTGTGATATAAGCTACCACAAATGCTACTAAAAAACCAATTGAAAAAGCTATTATATCTGCATGTAAAAACTCTTTATAGTGTTTTAATAAGTCATAGCCACTTACAGCTATCATAACAGGAATAGCTAATAGAAAAGAGAACTCTGTTGAAGCTTTACGACTTACACCAGATAGCATTCCTCCAATAATAGTTGAACCTGCTCTTGATGTTCCAGGAATCAAAGAGAGAACTTGTGCAAAACCTATGCTCATAGCTTGTCTCCATGTTATCTCCTCTATCTCCTGTGCAGTAGACTTCTCATCTTTATGAAAATACTCTACAATTAAAAATATAATCCCACCAACAATAAACATATAGGCAACTGTTTGTACATTAAAAGCCTCTTTAACCCAATCTTTAAGAATAAACCCAATAATAGCTAAAGGTAAAAATGCACTAATAATTTTACTCCAAAGATTAATCTCTTTAAAATTTATTTTATCTCTATATAGCAAAACTACAGCTAAGATAGCTGCAAATTGAATAATCACCTCATACGCTTTAACCACAGCTGATTGGTCAACTCCTAAAAACTTTGAAGCAACAATCATATGTCCTGTTGATGAGATTGGTAAAAACTCTGTAAATCCTTCTATAATTCCTATAATAATGGCTTGTAAAATGTCCATGTTCTAATATCCTATATAATTTTTTCTTATTTTTTTTATAATTTGATTAATTTATTAACAAAAAGTTAACAAAGCAACCAATCTAAACAGCTATATTTAAAATTTCTCGTAAATCTTTTACATCAATAGAGTGGGTAGCCTCTTTCTTAAGTATAGGCTTTGCACAAAATGCTACTCGTGTATCGGCATGAGCAAACATACTTAAATCATTTGCACCATCACCTACAACTAGTGTATCAACTCTGTTAATACCTAAGAGATTCTGTAGCCGTACAATCATATCACCTTTTGCATTAGAGTACATCATCTCTCCACCAACAGCACCTGTAAGTACTCCATTCTCTTTATGTAAGAAGTTAGAAAAATCTGCATCAATTCCTAACTTTTCACAAGCTGGTTTAGTAGCTTCTCTAAAACCACCAGAGAAACACACCACCCTATAGCCCTTCTCTTTTAAACCCTCTACTGTCTCTTTTGCTCCATTCATTATTGGCAAAGATTTACAAATAGACTCTACTCTCTTATAAGGCAAACCTTTAAGGAGTGCTACTCTTTCTATTAATGACGCATAAAAATCTAACTCACCCACCATAGCACGTTGAGTAATAGCTACTACTTTATCTTTAAAACCTAACTCCTCAGCAAAAAAGTCAATAGTTTCACCATCCATCAGCGTCGAATCAAAATCAAATACTGCTAATTTCATTATATTTATATTACCTCTATGTTATTTTTCGGTAAAATTATATCCAATTACTTGTTAGGATTAAAATTAAATATATGTTTGAGAAATTTTGTAAAACACTTCATAGCAATAGACCTTTTATAACAGTTGAGATTACCCCACCACATGGTGCCTCTATTAAACCTACTATAGAGAAGATAAAGAGGCTTAACCTTCATGAAAAAGTAGCAGGTTTTTCAGTGACAGACAACCCACTTGCCAAGCTTAAGATGTCTGGAGTTCTCTCTGCTATTCAGATACAACAAGCATTTAATAAACCTGTTATTGCTACTATGAGTATGAGAGATACAAACAAGCTCTCTTTACAGTCAACCCTTCTTGGAGCAAATGATTTTGACTTGCGATGTATTTTAGCTCTTACAGGTGACCCTGCAAAGTACTCAGACCAGCCAGAGGTTAAAGGTGTGCTAGAGCGTGATTCAACTCTACTCTTAAGCATTATATATCGTTTAAACAATGGCTTTGACTACTCTAATAAAGAGTTAAACCCAAAACCAAAACCTATCTACCCTTTTGCTGTCTCAAATGCCTATGCCAAAGATATGAGACGGATTCAAAAGAAGATGATTAAAAAATTAAACTATGGAGCACGAGCTATCTTTACCCAACCTGTTTATGATATTGAAAATGCTAAAGTATTAATTGAACTTTTTGAAGAAGCAAAAGAGTTAAGCATAAGAGATACAGCAACCAATGCTCAATTGGTTTTAGGACAGTTTCCTGTAGTTAGAGCAAAAACTGCTAACTTTATCTCAGATAAAGTTCCAGGAATTATAGTACCAAAGAGTATTATTGAAGAGATGGACTTAGCAGCTATGGACGGAGCAGAAAAAGAGCAAGAGGTAGGATTTAATCTATCTAAGAGTATTTTTGATGAGATTTTAAAGCTTCACCCAAAAGTACACCTTATGACACATAACCGTTTTGACTTATGTTTGGAGTTAATTGGAAACAATTAATCAACAATATTAAGCTACAATAATAAAATAAATTCAATAAAAAGGAAAACAATGAACGAAGAACAGTACATGCAGATGAAACAACAAGCACAAACAGGTAATGAAGCTTTCTATAGACCACCTTTAGATAACATAGAGGGTGCTACCAATGTTGACCATCCTATTCCATACTTAGAGATGGGTAGCTCATTTTTAATTGGTCTAGCTGTAGGTTTTTTTATCAAAAAGAGTTTTAAAATTGTTCTCTTTATTTTAGGTCTTGGACTTATTGTAATGTTTATTATGGAGTCTAAAGGTGCCTTTACTATTGACGACAAAATAGTAGAACAAGGTGTTGCTCAAGGAACAGATCTTTTTAAAGAATTTGTCAATTTTATAAAAAATCGTATTACATCTTTTAAAACAGGTGTTGGAGCATTAGCTGGTTTTGTGGTTGGTCTTAAGCTTGGTTAACAGATGAAACTACTTGTCTCTGCTCTTGAACCCTCTTCTAACTTACATTTAAGAGAGGTTCTTAAACATACGAACGATATTGAACTTCTTGGTATCTTCGACAAATCTTTAGGTACTCCACTCCATGATGTCTCAGAGATGGCAATTATGGGAATAGTGGATGCCTTAAAAAAACTACGATGGTTTTTCAAAGTAGCCAATGAGATGGTTGAGTTGGCAAAAGATGCTGACAAAATCCTACTTATGGACTCATCAGGGTTTAATCTACCTTTAGCAAAAAAGCTAAAGAGTGCCTACCCAAACAAAGAGATTATCTACTACATTCTCCCTCAAATTTGGGCAAGTCGTCCAAAACGAGCCATAAAACTAGAACGCTACTGTGACAAGCTATTGGGTATTTTGCCCTTTGAGGTAGAGTACTATAAGAGCAAAGCTCAATATATTGGTCACCCTCTTTTAGATGAGATTCAAACTACAAATCAAGCACTTAACTCAAATACTATCACTTTTATGCCAGGGAGTAGAAAGAGTGAGATTACAAAACTTCTTCCTATATTTAAAGAGGTTAGAGAAAAACTCTCTGACAAAAGAGCTATACTTGTTATTCCTAGCTCATTTTCAGATGAGAAGATAGCAAATCTATATGGTGATATAAGCATGTTTGAGATTTCTAAAAATACTCATGAAGCATTAGCTAACTCTGAGTTTGCATTTATCTGCTCTGGGACTGCTACACTTGAAGCAGCACTTATTGGTACACCTTTTACTTTGGCATTTATTGCAAAAAAGCTTGACTACTTTATTGGAACTAAGCTTTTAAATATTACTCATGTTGGTTTAGCCAATATTATTTTAACTAACTATAATAATAGTACTCTACATAATGAACTACTACAAGAGAGTGTTAATGTTGAAAACCTATTAAAAGAGTACAAAAATACAAATAGAGAGCTATTTGCTCAAAAAGCTAAAGAGTTAAAAGAGTATCTCTCTCATGGTAGCTCTAAAAATGTAGCAAATATTTTACAAAAGGATAAAACATCTTAGTTCATATCTGCTGTTCTGTCGATAGCCACTACTTTTTACAAAAGCTTCAAGCTGATTTTCCAAATGAGAAGTTAGTAGGTTTCTTCTATGACCCAAATATTCACCCATACTCTGAGTATCAGCTACGCCTACTCGATGTTAAACGCTCCTGTAAAATGTTAGGTATAGAACTTATAGAGGGAGAGTACGATACCAAAAGTTGGCTAGAGGCTGTACGAGGATTGGAAAAAGAGCCTGAAAAGGGGGCTAGGTGTGCAGTATGTTTTGACAAACGATTTGAGGTAACAGCACAACAAGCTTCTAAAATGGGACAAAAGAGATTTACATCTACTCTACTTGTTTCACCAAAAAAATCTATTAAACAACTTAAAATTGCTGGAGATAAGTTAGCTAAAAAGTATGGTTTAGAGTTTATAGCCCCAGACTATCGTAAAGCATCAGGCACTCAAGAGCAGAATATCTTAGCCAAAAAAGATGCTCTCTATCGTCAAGACTACTGTGGTTGCCTCTTTGGACTTTCTATGCAAAGAGAGCAACAACAGAAACTTGTAGATGAGCTCTTCTCTCCTATCTCAAGACAAATTCAACCAGAGTCAATAGAAGCAAGAATTGAACTCTACAAAGAGCGTTGGGAGTTAGAAGAGAGAGGTATTGAGTATAAAATTGTCAAAGAGCGTTTTTTAAATTGGCGACTCCTCTATGGACTATTGCGTATAAAAAACAGAACTATCCCTGCTCACTTTTTACCTATGTCTACTCTAAAAAAAGAGTACACAAGAGGGAAAATAGAGAATCAGATAGGCGATTTATACTATATGAATCGAGATGAAGTAAAATTTATTAGTTTAGAGACCTACAATAGAGTCTCAAAGAGTCAATATAGTAGCATTGCTCAATTAATTTTTAACACTCCATCTTTTGAAACAGAACTTAAAATTAGAAAGCAATTAATTCCTAATCCTTACGATTTATCTTTAGTTATAATTGTTGATAAAATTCCTACTCAAAAGCTAGAAATTCTCTATAAAAGCCATATTTATGAAGATGTTAAAGAAGTTCTGTTAAAAATCACTTAACATTTTAAATCTTTTTAGATAAAATAATTAAAAAATTTCTCTAAAGGCGAAACTCAATGCTCTATGATGTTGTTGAAATTCAAAAAATATTACCACATAGGTACCCTTTTTTACTTCTTGACCGTGTAACAAAATTAGAAAAAGGTGTATCTATTGAGGGGTATAAAAACGTTTCAATCTCCGAACCTGTATTTCAAGGGCACTTTCCTGACCACCCAATCTATCCTGGTGTTATGATTATTGAAGGTATGGCACAAGCTGGTGGAGTATTGGCTTTTCAAAGTTCAAGCCAAGAGGAGCAAGAAGCGGCGACAAATAAAGTTGTCTACTTTATGAGTATTGACAGAGCAAAGTTTCGCTCTCCTGTAAAACCTGGAGACCAATTAGTCTATAGACTCAGTGTTATTAGACATAGAGGTACTATTTGGCAACTTGATGCAAAGGCTTATGTTGATGAAAAATTGGTAGCAGAAGCTGAACTAAAAGCTATGATAGTAGACAAATAGTGGTCATAACTAAAACTAAAATATAAAAAGGGAATCTGTGTCAAATATACATGCAACAGCTATTATTGAAGATGGTGCAACTATTGGAGAGAATGTTACTGTTGGTCCATTTGCAACTATCTCATCTCAAACTACTCTTGGAGACAACTGTATTGTAGATGCACATGCTGTTATTGCTGGTAAAACAACTATAGGTAAAAATAACCATATCTTCTCTCATGCTGTTGTAGGTTCAATTCCCCAAGATTTAAAATATAGGGGTGAGGAGGTCGAACTGATTATTGGTGATAATAATAGAATTAGAGAGTTTACCCTAATTAATCCAGGAACCAAGGGTGGTGGTAGTATTACTAAAATTGGTAATAACAATCTTCTAATGGGATATGTTCACTTAGGTCATGATGTTAAACTAGGAGACAACTGTATCTTGGCAAATGGAGTAACTCTAGCAGGACATGTTGAACTAGGAGATAATGTTGTCATTGGTGGTCTTACACCTGTTCATCAATTTGTTCATATTGGTGACTTTGCAATGATTGCAGGAGCATCTGCTCTAAGTCAAGATATACCACCCTACTGTTTAGCAGAAGGAAATAGAGCTACCTTAAGAGGACTTAATCTTACAGGACTTAGAAGACATATACAAAGAGAAGAGATTAATGCCCTTAAGGTAGCTTATAAAGAGCTGTTTGAGAGTGGTCAACCACTTCAAGATACAGCTAAAAAAATATTTAATAAAACCTCTTCAAAGAGTGTAAAAAATTTAGTAGAGTTTATCATGAATTCAAAACGTGGTATTCCATATATAAGGAAAAATAGTAATGGCTAGAAAAGAGTGTAGTTTTTGTAATACTACTGAAAAAGATAACAATCCATTTATTGCGGGTAACCATGCTTATATCTGCTCAAACTGTGTTACATCTGCATATAAAATTCTTTTTGGAGATGAGGAGAGTAGTCCAGAGATTGAACCTGCAACTCTCCTTATTCCAAAAGAGATTCATAGAATATTAAATGATTATGTCATTGGTCAAGATAGTGCAAAAAAGACACTCTCAGTAGCTGTCTATAACCACTATAAGAGAATATTTAAAAATAGACATGACGATACAAATATTGAAAAATCAAATATCTTACTTATTGGTCCTACAGGTTCAGGTAAAACACTTTTAGCACAAACCATTGCTAAATTTTTAGATGTACCTATTGCTATCTCAGATGCAACAAACTTAACTGAAGCTGGTTATGTAGGAGAAGATGTGGAGAATATCCTAACTAAACTTCTCCAAGCAGCTGGTGATGATGTAGCTAAAGCTGAACGTGGTATTATCTTTATTGATGAGATGGATAAGATTGCACGTATGGGTGAAAATCGTTCAATTACAAGAGATGTCTCAGGTGAAGGAGTACAACAAGCACTTCTAAAAATTATAGAGGGCTCAGTAGTAAATATTCCACCAAAAGGTGGGCGTAAACACCCAAATCAAGACTTTTTACAAATAGATACTTCAAATATACTCTTTATCTGTGGCGGTGCTTTTGATGGCATTGAAGAGATTATTCAAAGACGTTTAGGTGCAAATCAGCTTGGTTTTGGACAAGAGAAGCGAAGTAATAAAGAGAATGAAAATGTAATGCATCTTATAGAGTCTGATGATTTAGTTCAGTTTGGAATCATTCCAGAGCTTATTGGACGACTCCACGTTACAGCAACACTTGAACCCATTACATTAGAAGATATGGTGCGAATTTTAGTTGAACCTAAAAACTCAATTGTAAAACAGTATCAGAAACTTTTTGAGATTGATAATGCCATTTTAACTTTTGAGGAGTCTGCCTTAAGAGCTGTAGCACAAAAAGCAATTAATCGAAAAACAGGAGCAAGAGGACTACGTTCAATTATGGAGGAGGCACTATTAGATATAATGTATGAGTTACCAGAACTTGATGGATATGAGGTTATAATTACAGAAGATGTTATAAATCATGGAGTTAAACCTCTATATATAAAAAATTCAAAAATAGCATAAGGAAATAGAATGTTTAAGAAACTTTTGGGAGTATTTTCAAACGATTTAGCAATAGATTTAGGAACAGCAAATACATTGGTATTAGTTAAAGGAAAAGGAATTGTTATTAATGAGCCATCAGTAGTAGCTATTCAATATGATAGGCGTGGTCGAGAAAATATCTTAGCAGTAGGTCAAGAGGCAAAAGATATGGTTGGTAAAACACCAGGCAATATTAAAGCTATTCGTCCAATGAGAGATGGAGTTATTGCTGATTTTAACGTTACCGAGATGATGATTAGATATTTTATAGAAAAGGTACATAACAGAAAAGGTCTCTTTTCTCCTAGAATAATCATCTGTGTTCCTTTTGGTCTTACTCAAGTTGAGAGAAAAGCTGTTAAAGAGTCTGCTATGTCAGCAGGAGCTAGAGAGGTTCACCTTATTGAGGAGCCTATGGCAGCTGCTATTGGTTCGGGTATTCCTGTTAAAGATCCAAATGGTAACTTAGTTGTTGATATTGGTGGTGGAACTACAGAGATTGGTGTTATATCTTTAGGTGGTTTAGTTATCTCTAGATCTATTAGAACAGCTGGAGATAAGCTAGATAAATCTATTATAGATTATATGAAGAGAAATTTTAACCTACTTATTGGTGACCGTATTGCTGAAGAGCTAAAGATTAGAGTTGGAACAGCTATTCAACTTGATGAAGAGCTAGTTATGACAGTTAAAGGTAGAGACCAAGTTACAGGACTCTTAAGCTCAATAGAGATTAACTCAGAACATATGAGAGAGGCTATGAAAGAGCCAATTAAAGAGATTGCAGAAGCACTCAAAACAGTACTTGAACAGACACCTCCTGACTTAGCTGGAGATATTGTGGAAAATGGAATTGTTCTAACTGGTGGAGGAGCTTTAATTAGAGGCTTAGACAAGTATCTCTCAAATTCTATTAAGCTTCCTGTATATGTTGCTGAAGACCCCCTACTTGCTGTTGCAAAAGGTACAGGCAAAGCATTAGAAGAAATTGATATCTTACAACAATCAGTTTATGAAGACTAGCCAATTAATAGTATCTACATTTTTTATTGCCTTAGGGGTTTTTCTCTTGCGACAAGAGAAGGACTTCCAATATAAGTTTGCTACTATTTCGCTACCTATAAAAGAGTACTATCTTCAGCTTACAAATAGCATTAAAGAGTCAAGAGATAAATACCTTAGACAAGCAGAATCTATTGAAGAGTTAAAAAAAGAGAATATTCTTCTACGTAAATATATATATCAACAAAAGATGCATATTGTCCAACTTGAGCAATTAACTCAATTTAATGAAAAAAAATTTAATAATTATGACAATATTTTACGTGTTCAAACCATCTCATATAAAAAGCTAAATGACTTTTCTCAAGTCTATCTAACTAAGGCTAATGAGGTTGGAGAAGATAAAATATATGGGCTTATTCAAAAAAATGTTGCTGCTGGTATAGCAATTAAAGAGAAAAATACCCTAAAAGGGATTCTTCTTTCAAACCCTATCTGCCAATTTTCAACCTTTATTGGAAAAGATAAAACACCAGGAATTGCAAAGGGTATTGATGCTGAGTATATTGAGGTAAACTTTATTCCTAAATGGTCAAAAATCAATGTAGGAGATAAAGTCTTAACTTCTGGTATGGACAATATCTTTCTACCAAATATTCCTGTAGGAGAGGTAACTAATATTATTACAAAAAGTACCTATAAAACTGCTATTGTAAAGACCTATGCCGATGTACTTCACCCTAACTTTTTCTATCTAGTTAAAGAGGTTCTACAAGAAAGTGACTCAAATAGTTCTCAAATTAAACTAGAAAATAACTCTACTAAGGAGAAAAAATGACCAATACAAATAGCTCAACAGCCCCCTGTTTTATTAACTATCTTGTTTTAGCATTTTTTGGTACTATATTTTTTGCAACTATCTTACTAGGTTATCTTCAAATTTTTCCAATTAAAGTTGGTCTTCACTCTTTAGTTATTATTAGTAGTATCTATTTGGTCTTTCTATTTTTTATTAGACACAATGCAAACTATGTTATCTGTAAAATGCGTAAAGAGTATATAAATTTACAAAAAGCACTTCAAAAACAGATAAAAGAGAACTCCTTAACCATTCTAAATGAGACAAAATCGACTATAAATATTAATGATTTCTTCTCAAACTACTATAAGAGATTTAGAAATGATAACTACGCCTCTATAGCACCATCACTCTTTCCTATGCTTGGTATATTAGGAACATTTACAGCAATTGCCATCTCTATGCCTGACTTTTCAAGTTCAAATACAACTGAACTTGACAATGATATCTCTATACTACTTTCAGGAATTGGTACTGCTTTTTATGCCTCTATTTATGGTATATACCTCTCTATTATTTGGAGCTTTTTTGAAAAGAGAGGTCTCTCAAAGCTTGACAGTGACCTACATGAACTTAATGAGATATATGAGAGCTATATTTGGTCTGAAAGTGAATTAAAAAAACATGAACATATGCAACATGAGATGCGAGACCAAAAGTTAATAAAAGCTCTCAAAGATACCTTTAATTTAGAATTTATTCAAACTCTTAATGAAAAACACTTAGAGAACTTCCAAACTATTATTAATGAGACCAATAAAAACTTTACAACAGTTACAGAGCATATGAAAATGGTCTCTAGTGAACTCAAAGATACTATAGCTCAAATTCATACTTCACAATCAGCACTAAGTGCAAGTGAAAAAATTGAACAGAATATTAAAGAGTTTACTAAGACAACAGATACTCTTAACAAAACTCTACAGAAGTTAGATACCACACTAGAGAAGTCTCTAAGTATAACATTTCATAAAATTGACCAAGAGGTTGGTGAGATTGTTATGAAACTAGCAGACTTTGCTCACAGTACAAGTGAACAGAATAGAATTTTACAACATACTATTACAGAGTATCATAATGCTCTATCTAAACAAATAGAGAACAGATAAGATGCTTAAGTCAGATTCATCTAAAAATGAGACCAATTTTTGGATATCTTATGCAGACCTAATGGGTGGTTTGCTTTTTGTTTTTATTCTACTTATTGGTGCTATTCTAGTCAAATCAACTATAATCAAAAACTCATTAAAAGAGAAAGAGAGCATTGTAAGTGAGCAGAATAAAACACTTAATAAGCAATCAAATTATCTTACTACTATAACAAAAGAGTTGCAGATAAAAGAGGAGGAGATTAATAAGCTTCGCAATCTACTTGCACAACGTCAAGAGGCTCTTGACAATAGCAATAAAATCTTAACTATTACTCAAAACTCACTAAAACTTAAAAGCAATGAGATAGAGAGGCTAAATCAACTACTACTTGCTCAAAATACAAAAATAGATAACTACTCTAACCATATTGTTCTACTTGAAAATATGCTAAATGAGCAAAATAGAACACTTAGTAGTAGCCAAAAAGAGCTAGAGGAGTACAAAAACAGAGTTATGGTTCTCTCTAATAGACTTAACCAAAAAGATAAAAAGCTAAAACTAACTGATGAGAAACTATTAAAACTACTAAAAGCACTTGACAATAAACAGACTAAATATGATGAACTGCTAACTAAACTACAAGCTCAAAAGGCTAAGATAAAATCCTTAACAGGAATAAAACTCAAAGTTATTGCAGAACTCAAAAAAGCTCTTGGAGATAAAGTCAATATTGACAAAAAGAGTGGCTCACTTCGACTAGCCTCAAATATATTATTTGACAAAGGCTCTGCTGTACTAAAAGAGAGTGCTAAAGCTCAACTAAAAGCAAACTTTATTGACTATGTCTCTGCACTAATAAATAATAAAAATATTGCAGAACATTTAGATAAGATTGTTATTGAAGGACATACAGATAGTGATGGCTCTTATCTATACAACTTAAAGCTCTCTCAACAACGTGCTTTTGCTGTTATGAACTATCTTTTAACATTGGATTATATTAAAAAGAATAATATTAAAGATAAACTTGTAGCAAGTGGTCGCTCCTACCTTGATGTCATTAAACATAATGGGGTAGAGGACAAAGATGCTTCACGAAGAATTGAGATTAAGTTTAAACTTAAAAACCAAGATGCTATGTATGAGATAGAGAGAATTTTAGATGCAGATTAAGTTTGAACCTAAAAAGCTAAAAGAGGCTAACAGATATGTTGACCTCTTAGAGCCTAAAAAGAAAAGGAGATACAAAAAAGAGAAAAAAAGCTCTTTTTTAAAAAAAATATTTGATTTTATATTTTAGGTAACCAAAGCTATCCTCCTCTACATCTACTTCTATGAAACAATTAGATATAATCGCGAAAAATTTTAAACTATATATTTAGATATATAAATTAGAGGAAACTATAGTGAGAACACATTATTGTGCTGATGTAAATGAAACAAATATTGGAGAGAGAGTAACTGTATCTGGTTGGGTATCATCTCGTCGTGACCATGGGGGGTTAATCTTTATTGACCTAAGAGATAAAGATGAAGTAGTACAAGTTGTCTGTGACCCTGCTGATAGTGCAGAGGCTCACAAATTAGCAGAAGAGGTAAGAGACCAATTTGTACTCATTGTAACAGGTAGAGTTCGTGCTAGAGGCGAAGGGCTAGAGAACCCTAAACTCAAAACTGGTAAAATTGAGATTGTTGCAGATAAGTTAACTATTGAAAACCGTTCTCTTCCTATGCCATTTGAGCTTGGAGATGAGAAAGTTAATGAAGAGATTAAACTAAAATATAGATATTTAGAGCTTAGAACTCAAAAATCTTACGACATATTTAAACTCCGTTCAAAAGCAACCATTGCAACTCGTAATACCTTAGATAAGTTAGGTTTTTTAGAGGTAGAAACTCCAATTATTACAAAATCAACTCCAGAAGGAGCAAGAGACTACCTTGTACCAAGCCGTATTCATGCAGGAGAGTTCTATGCTCTTCCTCAATCTCCACAGCTCTTTAAACAGCTTCTTATGGTTGGTGGTTTTGATCGATACTTCCAAATTGCAAAATGTTTTAGAGATGAAGACCTAAGAGCAGACAGACAGCCTGAGTTTACACAGATAGATGTTGAGATGTCATTTTGTACCCAAGATGATGTCATAGAGGTAGCTGAAAAACTTATCTATAATATCTTTAAAAAGTGTGGTTTTGAGATTCCTAGTAAGTTTAGACGTAT
>JALWNF010000059.1 GCA_026995985.1 Campylobacteraceae bacterium | reverse complement strand
GCTTATGTTATATTATATTTTTTTTTATTATTTATTTTTAAAATATGATTATATTATTTAAAAATACTTTAAATAATAGTAATATAAATCTTTAAATATGCTTTAAGATTGTCAACTTCCAAAAAAAATCTATTCTACTTATATAGTATATGTTAACATATGTTTTTTTAAATAGTTTTTAGCCTCTTCTCTATCCATATTAGAGACATTTAATACCTGATGATAAATATCTAAAGAGGTAAAAGGCTTAGGAATAACAAATCTATCCCAACTATTTAACTGCCAATACGATTCTGCTTGAAAGTTAACTACCATTAGAGGAAGATTTGCTCGTTTAGCTAAAGCTACAGCACCATCACTCATACTATGTCTTGGTCCTCTTGGACCATCTGGAGTTATCATAACAGAGTAACCATCTTTAAGTGATTTAATAGATGAAAGCAAAACTGCTCTTGCTCCCTTTTTAGAAGAGCCTCGCAGAGCAACTATATTAAAAAATGAGAGTATTTTAGCAATAAGGTCACCATCATGATGTTTGGAGATAATAGCTGAGGTCTTTTGAGATTTACGTAGAGTTCTATATACCTGAGGAGCTACAAAGAGCTCTCCATGCCAAGCAATAGCCATACACTGCCCCTCAATTGGTTCATCTATAAAGTGGTAGTTCTTTCTATATGTTAACCAAAATAGTCGCATAAAAAAGAAGATAATAGGAGGAATAACAATAACCCCCAATTTACGAAATAACTCCTTTTTTGTAAAAGGGATTAGTTGCACACCACACCCTCTAAAGCTCCTCGTGAGACTTTAGTTACCTTAACATCTACAATCTCTCCAAGAAGCTCTTCGCTACCCTCTACAAAAAAGAGTTTTCCATCGTCAGAACGACCAGAGACTCTTCTACCTGATTTCAACTCATCAAAGTAGACTTTATGTACTCTACCCATCTGTGAGTTCATAATCTCATCTAAAATCTCAGTATGTCTAGCTTGAAGCCTACTCAATCTTGCTCCTGCAATCTCATCAGGGATTTGGTTTTCAAACTTAGCTGCTACTGTGTGAGGTCTTGGAGAGTATTTAAAAGAGAATAGTTGCTCAAAGCGTACCCTCTCGAGTACCTCCATAGTATCTTCAAAGTCCTCTTCACTCTCTCCAGGGAACCCTACAATAATATCTGTAGATATGGAAGCCTCTGGGCAGAGTTTTCGTATCTTTTCACAACGGTTTAAGAACCACTCCTTAGAGTATCCTCTCTTCATCGCTTTTAGGAGTGATGTAGAGCCTGACTGTAGTGGTACATGAATCTGTTTACATATTTTAGGGTTATTAGCAAACTCATCTAAGAACTCATCGTCCATATGTAGTGGGTGAGGAGATGTAAAACGAATACGCTCTAAGCCATCTATTTTAGATATTTTTTGTAACAGTCCTGTAAAGTTAAGCTCCTCATCACTTGATGTAAAGTGTTTACCGTAGTTGTTTACATTTTGCCCAAGAAGCATAACCTCTTTTGCACCACTTTTGACTGCTTTAGTAATCTCACCAACAATTAAATCAGAAGGAATAGATACCTCATCTCCTCTTGTTGCAGGAACAATACAGTAGGTACAAGACTTATCACACCCTATAGAGATGTTGACCATTGATTTAAATGGGTTAGTTCGATATTCGCCAAAAGCATAACTACTATCATCATGATTAATATCTATCTCAACAGCGTGTCTCTTTTCAACCACTTGAGTAATCTTGGAGATATTTCTAGCACCTAAAACAAAGTCAACACTAGGTGCCCTTTTAATAATATCTTTACCTAAATGAGAAGCTGTACAACCTGCTACACCAATCTTTGCACCATCTTTTTTATATTTGTTAAATATACCTATTTCAGAGAAGAGTTTAGAGACAGGTTTCTCACGAACAGAACAGGTATTAATAATAATTAAGTCAGCATCACTCAACTCTTGGGTTAGTTCATAAGGCTCTTTTTTATTAAGCTCTGCTATCATATGCTCACTATCGCGAACATTCATAGCACAACCTAAAGTTTCTATATATAATTTTTTCATCGATATCTATTTTACAATATGTACCTCATAGAGATACTCATCATCATTAAGTCCATACTTAACCTCTCTCATATATACAGAGTAATCCTTCTCCTCAAAATACTCTATTAATGCCTTTAAATCTTTATGTGAATTCTCTTTATCAAAATAGAAAATAGATTTTTTATCTAAATCTTCTTCAAGTTTATCCAGCTCTACTGCTTTTGGCTTCGCCGATATAGTCGTTCTGGCTAGTTTTAATTTCATTACCTAATCCTTTGTAAAATTCGTATGTTTTTTTCTAACATAATTTAATTATGTTGTATTTTATTATTAAATTATACCTCTTTTCCTTAAAGGTTAGTTTAGATATAATACAACTCTTCAAACAACAGAAAAAATCACACGAAATAGTAACGCATTGTTAAGTTTTCTCTTTGTGATTATATTGTGATTAAATTAATTATGGTTTGAAATAGTGTATAAGGATTAAAATATGGAAAAAATTATAGATATTATTGAGGCTATGGCACATGAAAAGAATATCTCACTTGAATCTGCTGTTGATGCCTTTAAAGAGGCCATTATTAAAACAGCAAAGAGATGTACCTCTGCCACCTCTGAATTTGAAGTAACTATAGATATGGGAAAAAAAGATTATACCGTTGAACAGATTATTACAATAGTCAACGATGATGATGAAAGACTAAAGAGTAAACCCGATGCTGTTATGAGCCTATCTGAAGCACAAGAGGAGTATGGTGCGGACTTAGAAGTTGGTGACCAACTACGTTCTCCTTTTATACTTGAAGAGTATGGACGTACAGCATCATTTAACCTATATAAAGAGCTACAATATCATGTGCAACGACAAGTAGAACATGACCTTTTTGAAAAATACAAAGAGAAAGTAAACACTATTATGATAGGTATAGTTAATCGTGTTGATGATAATGAAAATACATTTGTTGAGATTGGTGAACTTAAAGGACTACTCTCTCAGCGTAACCGTATAAAGGGTGAAAAGTTTAAAAAAGGAGATACTATAAAAGCTCTTTTACGCTACGTAAGTATTGACCCTGAGATGGGAATGTTTTTAGAGCTTACAAGAACTTCCCCTAAATTTTTAGAGAGACTAATGGCAAAAGAGGTTCCTGAAATTGAAGATGGTTCAGTTCAAATTATGGCATCTGCTAGAATACCTGGTCAACGTGCAAAGATAGCTCTTAAAACAGACTTTCCAAATATAGACCCTATTGGTGCAGCTGTCGGAGTTAAAGGGGTTAGAATCAATGCAGTTAGTGCAGAGTTAAATGGAGAAAATATTGACTGTGTTGAATACTCTCCTATTCCTGAAGTGTTCATCACTAGAGCTTTATCTCCTGCTATTGCTCAAAGTGTTAAAGTAATTAAAGGCAAAGAGAAGAAAGCTATTGTTAGCATTACCTCTGACCAAAAAGCAAAAGCAATTGGTAAGTCAGGAATTAATATTCGTCTAGCCTCTATGTTAACTGGTTATGCTATAGAACTTAATGAAATAGAAGGAGTTACTGACAGAAGAGGTGACAGCTCAGGAGATACTCAAAAGATTGAGAAGACAACTAGTACAGATGCCTTAGCTGACCTATTTAAATAGGAGTTAATAGTGAAAAAATACCTATTTTATATATCATTAGTTTTTCTATTTAGTGGCTGTACTCAAATTGTTACAGCTCCTATCTCTGTTGCAGGGAGTGTTGCAGGAGCTGCTATTGATGTTACTTCTGCAACAGTTCATGCTGTTGCTGGTGGTGGGGATGAGGATTAAAAGAATAGATTCATGAATATATTAAGACCTTTATCAAAAGAAGAGCTAAACAATTTCTTTTCAGAATACTCATTAAAAGTTATTCAGTACTTTATGAATACTTCACTATTTGCTCAACCTGAAGTTCACAAAGATAAAGAGAGTTTACCAATTCAAATACCAAAAGAGCATTTAGAACAGTGGTTTGTTCAAGCTTTACAAGTTGAAGCAGTAGGAGCAGGCAGTTATCCTATTGATATTTTAAAAGAAAATGAATGGGGTGCAGATGTCAAGATGCTATCTTGCAAGGTAGATAAAAATGATAATCTTACAAATGGAGATAGCGGAGAGACATCATTGGCCCAAAAGTTTAAAGGTACAGGAGTTAGTTTAGATGATATGTTTAAACAAGAGCAATACCAAGAAATCATAGAAGGGTGGACTTCAATTTGGAAAGACAAATTAGTAAATGTTAAAATTGATAAAAATATAGATAATATTTATTTTTTCTTTTTCTTAAGAGGTAGTAAAAGAGAGAGTTATATTTGTGCTTTTGAAGTAGATGTTGATAATATAAATAGCCAAAATATAACTCAAAGAGATAAAAGTAGTGAAATTAAACAATCAGTATTTTTAAATGGTGTTATAGATGCAAAATATGGAAATTCCAAAATTTACAAAGCTAAAAAAAGGCTAGAGTTAAGATTAAGACCTAAGAGTTTACTAGAAGATGGCTTTTTGATTACTATCCCAACAGAAACACCCTATAAAGAGGATATTTATGAGTTAGTTCAAGATAAAGAGAAATTTGATGCTTTTATTAAAACTAAGCTACAGAAGTTTTTAAGTTATACTGCTCTTTAGCTTGAGATACTTTTAAAATACGTTCTATCTCTTTAGCAAAAGGGTAAATCCCAACAGCAGGAACAGCATTACCTATTTGTCTTCTTACTTCGGTATTGCTACCCTTAAAAATAAAATCATCAGGAAATGCTTGAAGTCTTGCTCTCTCTCTATTGGTTAATGCTCTTGGCTCTTCATAGTGGTATGTCCAAGTTCCACCACCACCACTAGCTAAAACAGTATAGGCAGGTTTTTTTCTATCCAATCTTCTATAAATATTTGACATTAACCCTTTAATAGCCAATTCAGGTGGCAAATCTCTAAAATTTCCCCCCTCAGGAATAGCTTCAAGTTTAGCAGTAGTAGAGGGAAGTTGTTTCATATAGTTATGATTAACACACTTTTTATCTATATTTTTAAAAGCCTCTTCAACTGTTACATGCTTCTCTTTATGTGTTGGTTTTGGAATATTAAACTCCTCATCTATATCTTTTCGTATACCTATAAACAGAACTCTTTCTCTAAGTTGAGGTACTCCATAATCAGCAAAATTAACCAACTGAACTTTTAGTTTATATCCTGTATCTTCAAATCTTTTTGTAATAATTTTAATAGCTTCACCCCTATTTGCAGACAAAATACCTTTTACATTTTCAGCTAAAAAGATTTTTGGTTGAAGTGCTTCTACAAAGCCTACAAAACTCTCATATAGTCTACCATTTATATTATCTTTTATACCAACTTGTTTTCCTACAATAGAAAAGGTTACACAAGGAAACCCTCCTAGCAGAACATCATACTCTTCATCTGTAAAATCATTAGGATTAAATTTAGTAATATCTCCCTCAATTACATCAGTATCTTTAAAATATTTATTATCACTTCTTAGTGTTTCACAAGCATATCTATTTAGCTCTAATGCTTTTACAGTTTTAAAATTTAATCTCTTATAATCTTTATCTAAAAATTTGAACCCTCCATGAAATCCAATATCTAAACCACCTGCACCTGTAAATATTGAAAAAATCTTAAAACTCATATTATGAAACCTTTAAATAAATATTCTATCTTTAAAATTGTATCATATTCGCAGCATTTTGTCAAATAGATATTTAGATATGATATAATAATCAGATGAAAAATAGAGCAAAAGAGTTTATTAAAGATATATTAAAAAAGAGAAATCTTACTTATAGTATGTTGTCCCAAAAGATGAAAGAGAAAGGGTATATCTATAGTGATAATACAATTAGAACTAAAGTAAGTAGGGGTTCTTATTCATTTGTCTTTTTACTGGAAGTTTGTGATAGTTTAGATATAGAAACAGTTTGCTTAGAAAAAAAGTAATAAATCCTCTCCTCCAACCAATACTCAACCCCAAACAATCCACCAACAAACCCAACATGCCCACCACAAGGGCTAACCTCTAAAGCAACAAACTCTGAAACCTCATCACTCTTAGGTAAAATATCAGGAGTCATAA
>JALWNF010000058.1 GCA_026995985.1 Campylobacteraceae bacterium | reverse complement strand
CTTTATAAGAGAGATATAGGCTGTTGAACCTATAGATAAACTCAGCCTTTGAGAGCCTAAAACTCTGCTCTTGCTCCTCTACTTGTATCTGAGTCAATCTCTCTTTATCCTCTTTAACCCAAGGAAGTAGAAGCGATTGACTCACCCCTACTCTAGCTCCTATTTGGTTCTCTCTTAAAAGTCTTCTATTTGAGAAATCTGAGAGTTCAAACTCTACATTTGGGTTCTCTAGTCTCGTGGTCATCTGCCCTTGGAGTTTAGCTTGTTCTCCTTGGCTTTGGGCTATCTGTAGTTGTGCGTTGTTCTTAATGGCAAGTTCTAGTAGAGCTTCATAATTTTGAGCATGAAGCATGACTACACAGAACAGACCGATGATGTTTTTTTTCATGGGTATTCCTAAATATAGTAATTTTTTTTGGGGGGGGTTAAAAAACTATTTAGGCTATAGGAGGTCGAAAAGTGTTATTAAAGCAGAGGGTATCGTTAAGATGTAAATTATACTCTATGGTCGTATCAAGAGTAATCTGTTCAAAAAAAGAGAGATTATCAGGAAGTAAAAAAGAGAGATGAAACATAAAGTGAATCTCACAACAGTTATCTTTGTGTTTATCGTGATGTTCATCAATGGCGTGGTCAAACTCACTAAGATACTCTTTTATCGAACAGTGGTTAGCAGAGTCACTTTCAAAAACTACTCCATGTGCTATAGATAAAGACATAACAGTTAAAAGGAGTAGGTTTATTAATTTTCTCATAGATTTATTTTAGCTAAAAAAATCTTTAATATTCTCAAGATAGTAGTAAAGTTTATCTATAACTCCTCTAACCAAACCTGCACATCTGCATCACTTGGCATTCTCCAATCAGCCCTTGGACTAAGACTAATAGTTCCTACCTTTGGACCATCTGGTATGCATGAGCGTTTAAACTGTTGGGTGAAGAAACGCCAAATAAACTTCTTAAGCCACTTTCTAATCTCCTCTTCATCATACTTCTCAAAAGCGTGATTGGCTAAAAATAGAATCTTTTTTGGAGTTGCTCCATACTTTATAAAGTGGTACAAAAAGAAGTCATGTAACTCATAAGGTCCAACTATGCTCTCTGTCTCTTGTACTATCTCATCACCCTTATGAGGTAGAAGCTCTGGGCTAATTGGGGTGGCTAAAATATCGTCAATAATATGAGCTATCTTCTCATTGCTTTTAAAGTACTCAATAACATACTGTATAAGTGTCTTTGGAATGCCTGAGTTTAGAGCGTACATACTCATATGGTCACCATTATAGGTTGACCAACCAAGAGCTATCTCACTTAAATCTCCTGTACCAATAACTAAACCACCCTCACGATTAGCTGTATTCATAAGTATACTTGTTCTTGCACGAGCTTGGACATTTTCGTAAGTTACAGAGTGGTCATCTACATCATGCCCAATGGCTTCAAACTCACTAAGAGCTAACTTGGTTATATCAATCTCTCTAAGTGTCACACCCAATGCTTTACAAAGCTCAACAGCATTGTTTTTAGTACGACTTGTAGTTCCAAACCCTGGCATGGTAATAGCGACAATATCTTTAAAATTCCATTTCATTAACTCAAAAGCTCTGTAGGTAGCAAGAAGTGCTAAAGTTGAATCTAGCCCACCAGAGATTCCTATAATAGCTTTTTTAATATGTGCATGTTGCATTCGTTTTATAAGTCCATAAGCCTGAATATGGACAATCTCATCACAACGATGCTGTTTCTCTTGATAGATTGATGGGACAAATGGGGTTGATGGGATAAAGCGTCTTAACTCTTTTATAGTCACTATCTCTTTAGTTTTAACAACTCTATGCTCTGTTCGCTCAACATCACAATAGCTAGACTCATTTACTCTTAACCAATTTAGTCGCTCTATATCTATGTCAGCTGTAATAAAGTGAGACTCCATAGAGAAGCGTCTGTTTTGAGCTATGGTTGAGCCATACTCTGCTATGAGTGCATGACCTCCAAAGAGTGTGTCTGTAGTTGACTCCCCTACTCCTGATGAGGCATAGACATAAGCTCCCATACATCTAGCACTCTGTGTTCTTACCAACTCCTCACGATACTCAGCCTTTCCTACAAGCTCATTACTAGCACTAAGATTAAAGATAATATTTGCACCATTGATTGACATCTGATTAGATGGAGGAGTAACTGCCCAAAGGTCTTCACAAAGTTCAACTCCAAAAAGCATCTCATCTCCTGCTTTAAAGAGTAAATCAACTCCAAAAGGAACCTCTTGACCTAATAGTTCAATAGAGCTATTTTTAATATCTTTACCTGAGACAAACTGCCGTTTTTCATAAAACTCTTTTTTATTGGGTAGGTAACTCTTTGGAACAACACCTAAAATCTCTCCATTTTGAATAACTACTGCTGTATTGTATAGAAGAGAACGCTCAAAAATAGCAATACCTAAAATAGCAATAGTAGAGATACTTTTACTCTCTTGAAGTATCATCTCTAAAGCACTATTTTGCTTATCTAAAAGTAGTTGATTTAAAAATAGGTCAGAGGAGGTATAGCCTGTTAGTGTAAGTTCAGGAAAAACAACTACACAGACATCATCTTGATATGCTTGTTTTAGAAGCTTAATAATCTCTGTAGCATTTTTTTGAGGATTAGCTACTGTTGTGTAGTTAATGGCTGAAGCTACCCTATAAAATCCATACATAAATTGTCCTTATATTATATTCTAAAACAATCTATAATTGTAACAAAAATTAGAATTAGACTATTGAAGATATAGGATTTTATTTAGATATTTCAATTTTTTAGATGTGAGTACCTTAATTTGATTCCATAAAAGCTTTGTATAGATTTTTCCATTATCTATAGTATACTTTCCTTTTTTAGGATAGGACTTTCCCCATGCCTGTTTCTTTTTTAAAATCTCTAATATATTAGGTGATTTCAACTCTTTTGGTGTTAGCTTATCTGTTCTATTAGTAATAAGATGATAAAACATTCCATCTTTTGTCAAAAGAAGAAAATGGTAAGTATCACCTATTCTATCTGAACGATAAACTTTATTATAAATAGGTTTAGCCCCAGATATTTTTTCAGCATAAACATTAGTACTAGTCATAATTAAAAGCAAACTCAAAAGTTTAACTATGGTTAATAATCGTTTCATAAGAAAAGTATAACACATAGTTTTTCTTAATACAATATAAAATTTAAAATTAATTATAAAAAATCAAGATTTCGGTTGTTATCTGTGATTCCCTATTTTTAAGCATATTGTCCTCTACTCTTTCAAATAAAAAATAATATTCTATAACTATACAAGCTCAGGTAGAGGAACTCCAAGGTAGAATCCTTGAGAATAGTCTGCTCCTAAATCTTTAACAATTTGATAAATCTCTTCACTATGAATAAACTCTGTAATAGTCTTTCTTCCTAACTTACGAGAGAATTCAATAATTGCCTCTGTAATAATTTTTGCATTTGGGTCTGTATCTATATTTTTAATAAGTGTACCATCTATCTTAATATACTCAGCATCTATATTGATAATATGTTCAAAGTTAGCATAGCCTGAACCAAAATCATCAATAGCAATCTTAACACCATACTTTTTTACCTCTTTAATAAAATCATTAATAATTTTATAATCACTTACCTCTTCTGACTCTGTAATCTCAAAGATAACTCTGTTAGGGTGACTATAGCTCTCTAATTTATTAAAGATATATGTAGTTGTTGTCTTTGAGAGAATATCATCTATAGTTAAATTGATTGAAAATTCAATCTCTGGTACATTTTCAAATTTTTTAAATGCCTTATCTATAACAATTCTTGTAATATCTGAATAGAGCTTCGCCTTTTGAGCAATCTCTAAAAATGTCCATGTAGGAACAGGGTCTCCATCTCTATCTAACATACGTACTAAAGTCTCATACTTATTGACTTTTTCTGTTTTATTATCTAATATTGGTTGAAAATAGGTCACTATTCTATCATCATCAATAGCCTCTTTAATACGCTTTATCCACTCAATATTTTTTGCATAATCTTCACTCTTTCTCATACTATGGTCAAAAAGTAAAAACTTCTTATGCTTCTCTTTTGCTTTTTTTCTAGCTATATTTGCATATAAAATAAGATTTTGATAGTTATCATGGTCATAGTAGGTAGCAACCCCTCCACTTACTGAAATACTAATACGATTCTGATTTTCTAAATTAATATTTGAAATATCCTCCTCTATCTTTCCAACAAGTTCAATAAAGTAGTTCTTTAGATTTTTCTCTGCAAGATACTCATCTTCAAAAAGCAAAATAAATTGGTCAGATTGCAACTTATAGAGTTTAAACTCCTCTTTCTCTCTAAGTTCACTTAATCTGTTAGCTAAATTAATCAATACTGAATCTCCTATGGCTGAGCCATAAAAATCATTAAACCCAGAGAAGTCATCAATATTAAGATAAAACATAATTGGTTTTACAGCACTCTTTAGGTCAACTAATAGCTGTTGACGATTTGGTAGACCTGTTAAAAAGTCTGTTCTTTGCTTTTTAATCTCCTCTTTACTCTCCTCTAGCTCTGTAATATCATGTCTTACAGCCACATACTCTAAAATATTATTGTCACTATCTAAAATAGGTGTAATGGTTGCTTGAACAATATATGCAGAACCATCTTTTCTTCTATTTTTTATAACACCTTTCCAAACCTTTTTTGATTGGATAGTATCCCACATATCTTTAAAAACTTCACTAGGTACATCTGGGTGTCTTACTATATTATGTGAACGACCAAGTAACTCCTCTTCACTATAGCCTGAAACATTACAGAACATCTTATTTACATAGGTTATGATTCCATGTGTATCTGTCTTAGATACAATGCTACTCTTATCAATAGCTTTTTTGTAACCATCTAAAAAGGCTATATTTTCAGTAAGTTTTTCACTCATAGTATTAAATGCTATTAATGCATCTCCTATCTCATCTGGCTTATCTACCTCTAATTTAATCTTTGTTTGCCCTGTTGATATAAGCTCAGAGGCTGTCTGTAGTTTCTTTAGGTTTCCTGTTATAGACTGATAAAAAGCAATAATAATATAAAAAACAAATGCTAAAATTGAAATTAGTGCCAAAAAGAGTGACCACTCATTACCTTTTAATTCAGCTTTGAGATTCTTAATTGTATTCTCATAGGTATAAATAATACGATTATAAAACCTATCTTGCAGCTCTATACCCTCTGTTGCTTTTTTAAGAAAAAGCTCTTTTTCTAAAAAGATTTGCTGATTTCCTGATAATATATTTTTATCTAAAATTTCTAAGAGTTCTGTTATATTATAAATAACAGCCGTAGCTAACTCCTCTAAACTATGATAGTTTTCTAACTCACTTAAAAGTTTATTCTCTTTTAAATTATCTTTTAGACTACTTAAATCGGTATTTAAAGTGTAGAGAATTAGTTTTTGAGATTTTAGAGCATAACCACTATTAATTTGTCGTTGAGTAGTATCTTTAAGCTCTCTTGTTGTCTCATATAGACGAAGAAGCTTCTCTTGAAGCATAGAAGCCAAATAGTTTATGCGTAAATCTTTACTTCTTGCAAAATTACTAACACTTGCTACCTCTTTAATAGCCTTAACTAATCTATCTACTATCTTACCATGCTCTATATATACTTTATCTACTGATGTTTTGTCATTAAACTTATCAAGTTTCATAAGCTCAAAAAGTGCAAGAGCCTTTGCAAAATTCTGTTCTGAACTTAAAATATTTAAATGAGTCGTATCAAAATCCATTATCTCTTTACGTTGATGATAAAACCTAGACTCTAAATCTTTTAAATCCTCTTGAATCTCCCTGTTACCCTGAAGATAATCAATAGATACTGAACGATGAAGTTGTACTGTACGAATAAACTCATGAATAGCCTCAATATACTTAAGACCTATTAGCTGTTTATCATATCGATTACTCTTCTGCATATAATCAAAGAAAAGTGTTTTAGATGGAAAAAGAAAGATTAAAAATAGTATAGCAATAGATACAAGTATCTTTGTCTTGAAAGAGAGCTTATTCATAATAGAAATAGCTGGTTTTAATAATATATTAAGAGACATAAATATCTTTCCTTCTATAAAAGTTAACATAGTATAACATAAAAAATAATAAAAACTAATATATTTTTTTA